>CAYMPA010000085.1:0-12814 GCA_964392105.1 uncultured Enterobacteriaceae bacterium | reverse complement strand
GTGTTTGAATTGTCTCGGTAGGGTTAATATTTGTCAGATTATATCAAAACCAGATTCTTTAGAATGTTTGGTTAAGTCTGAGGTATTACAGTTTATGCAAATGTATCCCTATCCCCTATATCTTATCCCATACATTCACTTTTTCTTTACCTTTCGTATGGCTTTCTCTGTCGCTTTCCTGATATTAACAAGCTGCTTTTTCTCCCAACGCTCACCAGCGATCAACATTTTCTTGATCTTTTTTTCACTGATCTTCATTAACTGTTTTTCACGCTTAAGTGCAGCATTGAGCTGATCCTTTAATACTTTAATTTCATCCTGGGCAGCTTTTTTTGCCAGTTTTAATTCCTCACTTGCTGAAACTCTTGCTTGCTTAAGGACGTCCCTGGTCGCCTTAAGGTCTTCATTAAGTTTTTCTGTTAGCGCATTACGACTGTTTGCTGCAGCCTGTACATTTGAAGTTGCCGTTTTCTTGCGAGTGGTCTTTTTCCTTACGGTTGTCTTCTTTTTAGCAGTGGATGTTTTTCTGACGACAGGTTTCTTTTTATTTACCTTTTTCTTTGATTCAACCATTGAGATCTCTCCTTTCAATAGTTACCCGTTATGGAAATACTAAATATAATAGAATAATAAGCAAGATTTATCCTTGATCTGCATCAACTCGTCAATAATATTTGGACTGTCCAAACAATATTACATACAGTACTTGGTCATAAAATAGGATTGGGACATAATTAATCTCTATATATAAATATCAGGAGAGGTCTCATGATCATTCCGGTAAGTGAACTCATTGCATCTGCAAAGTCGCATTGCAATTGTATGGATCAGGTTGCTGCTAAATTGTATTTTGACAGAAATGAAGATGCCATCATCATTGATGTCCGTGAGCCAAAAGATGCCGAAGAGGACAAACTTACTGATTCGATCAATATACCGCGCGGCTTGTTAGAAATGAATATTACAGATATCTGTGATTCCCCGGATACTCCGATATTGGTTTATTGCGATACAGGTGACCGTGCTTCACTATCTGTCTATTCACTGCAAATAATGGGCTATTCAAATGTCCATGTCATCGATGCCAGTTTCGATGGAATTAAAGCTGTATTTGGATAAATAACCAGAGAGGTTCTAAATGGAAGAAATGGAAGCTGCAATTAATGCAACAACATCAGATGCAGTAAAAATCTGGATGAACTGGATGATGATAATTCTCTTATTATCTCTAATATTTGTTTATAGACATGCCTCCGCCAGGATTGTCTTTGGTTCATTAATCTTAACAATGCTAATTGCAATCTGGATCTTCGAAAAAACACAATCACCTTATTTGATTGGTGGAGCACACATCATTGTCTGGCTGCCGCTTGCTATTTACCTTATTAAGACCGAGTTCATCGGCAAAATCGACAAGCTGAAATCGCCGTATGGTATCTATCTCGTCTTGTTAATAACAACAATTGTCATCTCACTTTACTTTGATATAAGAGATACAATGCTCATTACACTTGGAATGAAAGATCCGTTTTTATAACTATCTTTTTATAATATTGACGACAGGTTCATTTTTTTTCATCGCAGCCAATACAATTGAATCAAATCGGTCTGTCATCTCTAGTGCTTTTTTTGCAGCTTCATGTGCTACCTTTTCAAGTTCACTATCATCAACCATATTGATTAACGGGATTACTTTTGCAGATCCTGTATTTTTTAGTGACCCTTCTTCAGAACTGAATAAGCGTGCAATATGTTCAGGCCTGATCACATCATTTTCTTTTAATCCGGTTATATTTGATAACTGATCAATCCTATGTGCTATATCACTAGTTAAATTCAATCCAATCACCTTTGCCGAGACAATAGGGATCACTGTATCAACACAACCAGGTATCGGTGGTTCATGTTTTGCTGGTGCTTTTATCAGACGGCTACGGGCACCATCTGACTTTATGACTAACAGATCAAACTTACCTGTACGTTTAAATGTCTGTATTGATTCCATGCTAACACCTGCACGCCTTCCAAGCCGTTCAGAAGGTTTTGCAAAGGCAACTGCCTTTGAATCTTTGTCATTACTTATTACTTCAAGTAAATCTCTTTCATCAGCAATGTAATTTGTTGCTTTGAGTGTCTTTGGAAAAAATTCAATATGTGCCGTTGCGGTAATACCGACACGGCCAGGATGTGCCTCTGCCAATTGAAACATCGTGGTCTTTTTACCACCGGCACCAACACAACAGATAACACCACTTTGTGCATTAAAGAGTTCAAGTAAATCTATAGACATTGTTAAAGACTGTGCTCAAATAGCTGCTAAATAAAACACATCATATAGCACGATGCAGTCATACAAAACTTGAAATCAATTACATATTTACTACTTCCACTTATATGGAAATAACATAGGCACCTTCTGTTGGTAGTTCTTGTAAACATCTCCAAAAAACGTAACCAGATCGCGCTCTTCAAATTGTAATGCGATAAAGATATAACCTGTCGTCGCAACTGCAAATAGTAAATGGCCCGTTGTCATTGTCGGTGTTGCCCAAAATGCGATAATAAAACCCAACATAATCGGATGACGGCATAATTTATACAGTCCAGCCGTCCTGAATTCCAGATGACTATATTCCTGGCCTTTAAAATTGATATAAACCTGACGCAATCCAAACAGATCAAAATGATTAATCATAAAGGTAGATAACAACACGAATAACCACCCAAACCAGAATATACCGGTTAAAATCATACTGCCAATAGATGACTCAACATTCCATATAACACCTGGCATCGGTTGCCATAACCAGTAAAGCAATAGCAATAACAAGCTGGATAACAATACATAGGTACTACGTTCGATTACTGTAGGGATAAATCGGGTAAGCCATTGTTTAAAAGCAGGTCGTGCCATAACACTATGCTGGATGGCAAACAGTCCAAGAAGTACCACATTAATGATCAAGGAAGGGACTATCGCACCAACTTCACCGGAATCGATTGATTTAGGCACTAATAAATTACCAAGAAACCCGATGGCATATAAAAAAGAAAGTAAAAAGACAATATAACTCACGACGCCATACAACGTTACAAGTACCTTACTCATAAACACCTCCTGGCTACAACTTGTTTATCATTCAAGACTACAATGTCCTAAACATAGATTACTTAGTTATATTGACCACTTAAAGTTATTGCCTTGCCGGGTAAAGCTTCAAGCAAAAATTCAACCAGATAACGAACACGCGTAGGCAAGTGCCGACGATTTGGATAGATTATCCATGTTGCTGCATCATCCACTTCATAATCCTCCAGAACTATTTCAAGCTCACCCGATTGTAACAACTCATCGAGGTAATACTCAGAGAATCTTATCAACCCAAGTCCTTGTCTTGCTGCAGCAACGAGTATACGACCATTGTTACTGGTCCAACTACCACGCACCTTTATTTCCTGAATACGATCAGGATATTTAAACCGCCATGGCATTCCCGGAAACACAAGACAATTATGAGTACGCAGATCTTCCGGCTTCTTAGGCCGGCCATGTATATTTAAATATGCAGGAGTTGCGCATACGATTATTCGACGTTGCTCTACCTTACGAGCAATCAATGAACTATCAGTTAGTGAGCTCATACGTATGGCAATATCAAAGCCTTCTTCAATAATATCGACTACGCGCATGCTCGCCTCCAGATCAACAGATACCTCCGGATATTTTGTTACAAATTCTGCAATTGCAGGAGCAACAAACCGTTCAGCATATTCACCCGCTGCTGTAATCCGGACCAGGCCTTTTGGCTTCTCCTGAAGATCGGCCATTTCAGAATCAAGCGCTTCAAGTTGATCAAGAATCTCGCGACTACGTTCATAATAGACCTTGCCCATCTCAGTTAATCGCACTGTCCGTGTTGTCCTTTGTAATAAACGCACATCCAGCCGGCTTTCAAGTCTTGTTACCTGACGACTGACGAATGAAGTAGAGACATTCAGTAGCCTGGCAGCTGATGTAAACCCACCCTGCTCAACAACAGTCACAAATTCCCGAAGCCCATCTTTACCTATCATTATTGTTTATCAGCAATAATCTTTTAACCAAGAGCCATATTAATCTTTTTAGTTCAACAATGTAAGCTTAGATCACGATTTACAAAAACACCTTTGGAGGAAAACAAAATGATAAAACTACACAGACATGCACTATCCGGACATTCCCATCGCATAGAGTTATTTCTGTCATTATTGGATCTGGATTATTCGCTTGTCGATGTCGATTTAATGAATGGCGAACATAAATCCGATGAGTTTTTAAAGCTGAATCCCTTTGGCCAAGTTCCTGTTCTTGATGATGATGGCGTCATTATTAGTGACTCGAATGCCATCCTGGTTTATCTGGCACAGAAATATGATGACGGTCACTGGCTACCCGGTGATTCTGAAGGTGCAGCCAAGACACAACAATGGTTATCTATCGCTGCTGGACCAATAGCATCTGGCCCTGCCACTGCAAGACTCATTACTGTATTCGGCGCGAACTATAACGCCGATGAAGTTATCAAGCGTTCCAATGAATTACTTTCCGTCATTAATTCCGAATTAAGTAATCACTCATTCCTAATCGGTGACGGTCCAACTATCGCCGACATAGCAGCGTATAGCTATATTGCACATGCACCAGAAGGCAATGTCTCATTACAACCCCATACAAATATTCGTTCCTGGTTAAGACGTGTCGAATCATTAAAGGGTTTTGTTGAGATGCAAAGTACCAGCGTTGGGCTGGCTGCCTGAAAATAGAACTATAATTGTGTTTATCTAAAGGCCCTTGATCTAATCATGGGCCTTTTTATATAACTGCCCGGTTAATAAACTTAAAGAAGTATCATTTAATTGAACCATGGAGATGCAACATGAGAGAGTATGTCAGTGATATTGCTTTTACTGAGAAGGTAAAAAATATTCAAAAACAAAAAGGCTCACGCGATATCTATGCAAACATGGAACAACGCGGTAGCTGGGAAGAGTCGGTTACAGATCAACTGGCCTCTTTCATAGCAGAACGTGATTCGTTTTACATGGCAACAGTAAATACTGAAGGTCAGCCTTACATCCAGCATCGTGGTGGACCAAAAGGCTTTTTAAAAGTCATCAATGAAAACACACTTGGCTTTGCTGACTTCAAGGGTAATCGACAATACATCTCTTATGGCAACCTGGAAGAAAATAATAAAGTGTGTCTGTTTTTTATGGACTACCCAAATCGCACTCGCATAAAACTCTGGGGTACGGCTGAAGTCAATGAAGATGATGAAGCGTTAATTAAAGAGCTTTCTGTTTTCGATTATAAAGGTGATGTTGAACGTGCTTTCATTATTCATGTTGAAGCCTGGGACAGAAACTGTCCGCAACACATTAATCCTCGCTACACAAAACAGGAAATCCGCGACCTGGATGTGTGCCCGAGCTGTGAACCCACAGAGGAATAATATTAACAAAAATGGAGGCTGGGGTTGGATTCGAACCAACATAGGCGGCGTTGCAAACCGCTGCATGAGCTATTCTGCCACCCAGCCATGGGTTTTTATATTGGGTTTCATATTTATATTTCAATACCAAGCTATCTATAAGTGCCCGATTTTGACATAGATAACACAACCCTCATCACTGTATGGAGTATGTATACTTTCGGCAGGATTGCGTATCCAGGTACCTTTAGGATAGACACCATACTCATCTGCCAAGGTGCCTGATATCACATAAATCTCTTCACCTTGCGAATGGGTATGTCTTTCATACCTTGTGCCGGGTTCCCATTTCACAAGCGCAACCTGTTCAGTGCCGTATTCATGCAATGGTATGACGTGTAGACCTTCAACCTGTCCCGGTAACCATTCGGCCTTGTTCGTATCAATGCGAACATATTCCTGATCGTCGGGGTCAAATTGCTGAAGTTTCACAAGAATTGTCGTTCCATACTTCGTATAGGGTTTGTGTTTGGAACCAATGGGGTTGCGAATGTACATACCCTGATGAAAGTCACCCATCTCGTCTGAAAATATTCCATCGAGAACAAGATATTCTTCGCCACCAATATGAGTATGCGCATTGAAACAGGAAACTGGTGCATAGCGTACAATTGTTGTCGCACGCGCGACTTCCTCACCATCGCGTTCCAGCATACGTCGTTGTACACCGGGTAATGGTGAATCAATCCATGGCAGATCATTACTGTTCACGACTGCACGTTTTGATAAATCAGCGTGAATTTGCATATTAATTACTCCAGATAAATTACAAGTTATTATTAAGCAGATGCACTTTTACGTTGGCTCACTTCCGCATACCAACGCTTTAGATGATGGTATTCATCCGGGATTGGAATGTTTACTGCCGCAGCAAAGTCGATTGCGCAAAGTGCTGTGATATCTGCAATTGAGAAAGTATCACCTACAAAATATTTATTTTCTGCAAGTTGATGGTTCAATTGTCTCATTGCACTTATTGCTTTTTCCCTGTTCTTTTCGCCCCATTCCTCGTTTCGATAACGATCAGCTTCACCGAGACCTTCGGTGGCATGATGAAAATAAGTCGCTACCGTATTTGTCAACGAATTCTCAACACGTCGTTGCCACATTTCAATTGCTGCCTTTTCTTCAGCTGTTGTACCCATCAATGGTGTTTGCGGATTGTTTTCTTCAAAGTATCGTGAAATAGCAACGGTCTCACTAATGTATTCACCATTATCAAGCTCCAGTAATGGAACGACGCCGTCCGGATTTTTACTTAAGTAATCCGCTGATCGGTGTTCTCCTGCAGGCACATCAACCTGTTCACATGGAATATTGATCCCTTTCTCTGCCAAAAACATACGCACGCGTCGCGGGCTGGGATAGGGTTTATATTCATAAAGTTTCATTATCGTTTCTCCATAAAATCTGTTTTTATTAAATCGTGTACGTCAAATTATTCAGGCCGCCAGTGTTTCAGCACTCTGTCCCAGTAAAATCTTTTTCGATTCTTCTGTTATTGTTGGTGCTGTATTAATGGCTGCACCTTTTCTGTAAGCACTGATCGTTGCTGGTCGTGACCTTACCTGTTCATACCAGCACTGCAGGTTTGGAAAATAATTCAGGTCCTGGCCTAGCCTTTTATAGATGGCAATCCATGGATAACTCGCCATATCAGCTATCGAATATTCACCGGCAATATATTCACGATCTGCCAGTTGCTTATCCATTACCTTGAACAACCGCGCCGTTTCATTCACATAACGATCAATCGCATACGGCAATTGTTCTGGTGCGTAATGAACGAAATGTAAATTCTGTCCGGCAAAAGGGCCGAGTCCACCCATCTGCCAGAACAACCATTGCAAAACCTCGACACGTCCATTTATATCGTTCGGAATAAACCGGCCTGTTTTTTCAGCCAGGTAAAGCAGGATGGCACCCGATTCAAAGATGGCAATGGGCTCATCACCTTCAATCGGATCATGGTCAACAATGACCGGCATCTTGTTATTAGGCGAGATTTTCAAGAACTCGGTTTCGAATTGTTTCCCCTTACTGATATTTATCGGGATCAACCGATATGGGAGCCCGGTCTCTTCCAGAAACTGCAGGACCTTGTATCCGTTTGGTGTCGTCCAGAAATATAAATCAATCATGTTTGCTTCTCCTTAATTGTTGAACTGTTATGCTACTCGGGTTGCACCGTTAACCGGTTGCCAGGATCTTTTAGCAAATGCATCATCTACCGGTGTTTGTGAAATATGATTTACATAATTACTCAATGTCTTCACAGAAACACCCAATATCACTTCGATGATTTGCTGATTGTTATAACCCGCCTGAACAAATGCCTGAGTATCTTCTTCACTCACCCAACCACGCTGTTCAACAACCTTTGTTGTAAATACTCGTAAAGCTTCCAGCTTGCTATCAGCAATTGGTAAATCATTCCGTATGGCATTAGTCACATCCTGTGGAACCTTCTGTATATCTGCAATCGTGGTATGAGCGGCTACACAATAATGGCATTCGCTATAACGACTGATAGCAATGAGCACGACCTGTCTTTCAGTAGGCGTGAAAGAATTTTCATCAAAAATGTCCATTAAAGTCCGGTAGCCTTTAACTCCAGCAGGTGATTCGGCCAAAACACCAATCAGGTTTGGAAGAAATCCATATGCCTTTTCGGTCGTTTCAAGAATCTCTAATGATTCTTTTGGCGCTGTTTCTTTTGTATGTATCGTAAATTGTGTCATTTCAATTACTCCTATGTATTCAGCGCTACCTTGATTGATAGTTGAAAGTGGTAACAATAATAGGATTGAATTACTTTGCGAAAAACAGGTTAATGTGATAAACACTTATGCATATTACGCAAAGGTTAAAATATGGGTACAGTAGTGGGCATGAGGATTTTTACCCGTGTCGTCGAGGCGGGAAGCTTTTCCGAAGCAGGTCGACAAATGGGGATTGCGCCCTCTTCTGTCTCCCGTCAGATAAACGATCTTGAGGATTCTCTTGGCACACGGTTATTCCAGCGGACAACCCGCAAGCTGAGTTTGACGGAAGCAGGTGAACTCTATTACGAACGTGCTACCCGTATTGTTAATGAAATTGAAGAAGCCAAACTTGCTGTATCACAGTTAGACGGGACACCCACCGGAATATTACGTTTAAATGTTCCCGGTAGTTTAAGTCGACGTTATATCGTACCAATCATAGTTGCTTTCCAGGGAAAGTTTCCAGGTGTAGAAATCGTTCTATTAGCCTCTGACCAGGTAATGGATATGATAGAACATCGAATTGATCTGACCATACGCCTTGGAACCTTAAGTGATTCAAGTCTGGTTGCACGTAAAATTGGTTCTGGCAGACGAGTGGCTTGTGCAAGTGCCAGCTATATACAAAAGGCAGGAAAACTGAAATCACCCGATGATCTTGTCAATCATAATTGTCTTACCTTCCGTTCAAATCCTGGAAGTAATGTCTGGAAGTTTAATAATGTAAAAAGTGTGCCCACTGAAGTTCGTGTGACAGGAAATCTTTTTGGAAATGATGGAGAAACATTAGTCGCTGCCGCCGTCGAAGGGCATGGTATTATTTTAGTCCCTGAATGGTTAGTCAACTGTGAATTAAGAGAAGGAACTTTAAAAGAAGTATTAACAAACTATTCATCAATACCTAAAGAAACACCATTATATGCAATTTACCCTCGTCAACGTCATCTATCACCTAAGGTCAGAACATTTATTGATTTTTTGTTTGAACATTTTAATAGTTAAGATATGAAAAACTATCAATGCATTGTAGATATTTCTACATCCCCCAATTGATGTCGATGGAAGGCGATGACTTCATCATAATATGATAAAGGATCTGCATAGACTCGGGCGACATCGCCTGTAGGCAAATCAATCTGCCTGACAAAGATCGGCGCATTGCAAATTGGGCACGGAATTGTAGGTTCTATGTTCATACCTACTATATGAGGGCGATTCGAAACGAATCAAGACGAAGGATTAAATCAGTTAACTCCAGGGAATAAACTACACCAACAGATCCAGGGCATCATCATTTCCGGCAAGTAAAAAGACATGTTCTATGTCAGGTGGATCACATTCCTCACCATCGTAAAACATAATCAGACTTTCACAATTTGTTTCGCAACCTGGTGTGAAATAAATTGAGATCGTACCGTCTATGTATTCATTGTCGGAAAAAATGGCCATATCTGATGGACCATCAGCCTCCATGAATAGATTATCAAACTGATCTTCCAGTTCATTCAACATACCGTCTTCTTCAATTTGATCGACAGTGAATGACACCCGCTTCCAGGACATAGTCTCGACCCCCATTTATTTCAACCAATATCAAATAGTCTAGTCATAAATTTGGCAAAATAAAGGATCAGATATATAAAATTTACTCAACAATGCCCCTCTAAGTTCTTGACATCTATTCATACGATGTTCTACTTCTGTATATATAATAAAGGGAGCATTATTATGAGTGACCATGATATTGAATCTGAGGACTCGCTTTTTTCAGATCCCGAGCCGTGGGAAGCCTGGGAAACTGCACTGGTAATGTGGTGCATTGGTGCTGGTGTCGTCGGCTTGGTCATCCTTGGTTGGCTGGTCAACACATTCATCCTGCCATAAAGACCAATGGCCATGCAAAAGGAACTCGAATTAACTCTATCCCATAACGGACAACACTGGCTTACAGATACCTTCGATGCTCAGTTGTATGGGAAAGATCTTGCTGCATTAGAAGATCAAATAAGCGCTGCCGTTCAAATCAATCCCCGATTTGATAAGGAAGAATTAATAAAAGTACAACTCCGTTTTGATATGGACGTCATACCCAAATGGTTACATCAATACCATTCTCATTATTTCAATTACAGCTTCACAGTAATTAATCAGGAACCCGATTAAGCCATGACAACAGTAAATCGCAAATGGACTGATGGCATGATAAGCAGCGAAGACTGGTGGGCGGTCTGGCTTGGGTTGATTATGTTCTTTGCCGGTTTAATGACAATATGTGGTATTGATCTTGTTGGCTGGATGACAAAGTTAAAGACCTGGGAATTGAATCATCTGCTTGGTGACTTTTCCTGGTCAATGTTATTAAAGCCTGGTAGTAAATCTTACAGTGAACTCCATCCCCTGCTTTCACTATTTATTACCTATCTCGTGTTTGCAGGATTAACATCAATAGGCGCTTACTTCCAACGGCTAGATGTAAAACAATTTCTGAAAGGCTTCACCCTGCTTTTTTTAATTACCTGGACATGCTGGATCATTGGACACGAAGCCCACTTCAAGGCAGTTGATGCTGTCGTCAAAGGAAAAAATTATTTTGAAGTTTATGATCTGTCATGGGGTTTGCAGCTCGGTGGTGGCTTTTCCTATATGCTTGCATTAGCAGTAGGTTTGCTAATAGGAAATGTCTTTAAAGGATTTTCACATTTTTTAAAAGAAGCAGCAAAACCGGAATGGTTTATCAAAACAGCCATTGTCTATCTCGGAATTAAACTGGGCTTGATGTCGATGAAGGCAACGGGTTTTGTTGTTGAACTCGCTCTGGCCGGTGCTGCCGCGACCTTTGTTGCCTATATGTTGTTCTGGCCGATTGTCTATACCATGTCCAGACGCGTATTCAAACTGCCAAGGGATGCCTCAGCTGTATTATCTTCTGGTATTTCAATCTGTGGTGTATCTGCGGCTATCGCGACTGCGGGTGCTATTCGCGCAAAACCAATACTGCCAATCGCGGTATCCATGTTAATCGTCATCTTCGCCATGGTTGAACTGGTTGTATTGCCCGGTGTTTACACAGCAATGGCACCTGAGCAACCTATCGTCAATGGCGCAGCAATGGGTATGACGGTAAAAACTGATGGCGCGGATGCTGCAGCTGGTGCCATCCTGGATGAATTAATGGTTTCACAACATCTGAGTAACACGGGCGAAAAATGGGATGAAGGCTGGATATTGAGCGCTGCACTGCTAACCAAGATCTGGATCGATGTCTTTATCGGTATCTGGGCATTCCTGCTGGCATTGGTCTGGTTATACAAAGTCGAAGAGCGTTCCGATAACACAGCAGTTAACCTTTCTGAAATCTGGTTCCGATTTCCTAAATTTGTGATTGGTTATTTCATCGCATGGTTTACCTATGTTGCAATTTCTGTCTGGTTCCCCGAACAAATTGATGCAGCAAAGGAAGGTGCGGGGATCGTCCAGAGTCCGATGCGAAAAATGATGTTTATGCTAACGTTTGTCAGTATTGGTGTTATCACTGACTTCAGTAAGCTCAAAGGCATGGGACGATTGGCAATACTCTATGCCATTGCCTTGTTTTTCATCATTGCCCCGATCGCGTATACCGTGGCTTATCTATTCCACAATGGCATGGTGCCGCCGCTTGTGTCAGGCTAGGAATAACAAAATAAACTTTGCGCTAACCAGGAAACAAATGAAAAGTGAACATAGCCATGAAAACCACTTCACTCGTTAGTTTGTTTTTGGCATTTGCCAATCAACTGAAATTTAAAAATCTCTTTCTAATCATCATCAGTTTATTTGTTCTCGATCTGTTTGTTCCGGATTTCATTCCCTTGATCGATGAAATTATTCTTGGGCTGCTTGCTATTATTCTTGCCAATTGGAAGAAGGATCGAAAACAGGAAAAAGAAGGCAACCTGATTGAAGGGGAAGTTATTGACGAGGAAGATAAATAATAAATCCAGTTTAATTGATAATGAAACAGTTCATCATCAGACCGGCCATTAATACTGAATGTCGTACTATTGCAGAATTGTATAGCATCTCATCTGATGGTGTGGCTGATTATATCTGGACAAAAATGAGCCAGCCCGGAGAAAATATTATTGATGTGGGAACACGACGCTACCAGCAGGAAGACTCTGCTTTCAGTTACCGTAATTGTTCCGTGGTAGAAATTGACGGACAGGTGGCTGGCATGCTCGTTACCTTTCCAATGTACGTAGACCCGGATAAACCGGAAGAAGAAGATCCGGTGCTCGCCCCCTCCAGTCGACTGGAAGAAGATAACTCTTACTATATCTGTGGTATGGCGCTTTTCCCCGAGTATCGTAAACAACATATCGGCACTGCTCTGCTAAGAAAAGCTGAAGATCAGGCTATAGATAGAGGCTTTAATAAATTAAGCCTGATTTGTTTCGCTCAAAACAGCATTGCATTTAATCTTTACAAGAAGAATGGCTTTAAAGAAAAGATGAGAGAACTCATCGTTCCTCACCC
>CAYMPA010000084.1:0-13024 GCA_964392105.1 uncultured Enterobacteriaceae bacterium | reverse complement strand
CCCTTGAGGGGTGTGTAGGAGGTACGATTACATGGACGTAATCGGTAGAGTCGAGTCTGGAACGGAGACCGAGAGCGACGCAGGAAACGCCTACACGGATGTAGGTGGTAGAAAACGTCAGGAACAAGTTTTCGAGCCAAAGCCGAAAACCGGAGTGTATAGATAATACATGAGGATTTAAGTACGGAGCTGACTCAGCAATTGCGAAAATAGCATTTTCTGGGACGCACTAATTTAAGCAGCAGAGAACTCCATTTTTATACCAGCCAGTTCAATCAGATCACTATCTTTTAGTTGATAGGCCTTTGCACCGATAGCTTCACCGTTGACAACTGGGTAACGTTTACCATCACCGTCACTTTCAATATGGGTCAGGAAATAGCCTTGAGGCCGACGAGAAATAACGGCGACCTGGGTTCCTGGTTTACCTAACGTTATCAATGCCTTGGTTAGTTCAAGTTCCTTGCCTGCAATTGGGCCATTTAAGACAGTTAAACGACCAAGTGGCATTCCGCCACCGGCTGCTGGTGCAGCAGGAGCAGATGGTGTTGCAGATTCGACTGCCTTCTCAGCAGCTTGTGCAGCGGCAACGGCGGCACTGGCTGATCCAGGTTTGATGATCATGGTCTTTTCAAAATCATCATCATCAGCAGTTGCGTGTTCATTTATATACTTGAGTTCATGCTTGCCGATAGCAATGACATCGCCATCTTTAAGCGCGTGTTTTTTAACAAGTTTCCCGTTAACGTAGCTAC
Organism: uncultured Enterobacteriaceae bacterium; assembly: GCA_964392105.1. GTDB lineage: Bacteria > Pseudomonadota > Gammaproteobacteria > Eutrophobiales > Eutrophobiaceae > UBA7359. The sequence continues at coordinate 12,269 of CAYMPA010000084.1, read as the reverse complement.
CATTGGTGCTACCAAGATCTTCCAAAAATGAATCGTCGAGTATGGTTATTACCAGCGCGTGCTTTCCGCTGACCGCAAGGTTATCAATTGGAATGTCGTTATCGGGCTTACGCCCGATGGTCAGACGCTCCTGTTCTAACTCGTACTCGCCTTGAACGACACCATTCATACTCAGAACTAACTTTGCCATCGCGCTAATTCCTATCCCCGTATTTCATTTATTAAAATAATTTGTAATTTTTTTTAAGAAACCTTTGGGTGAAGAAAATTCTTCTCGGATACGCACCAGTATTATCGAAGTGTTATCCTTACCCCCTCTTTTGTTCGCAAACTTCACTAATTCATCTGCAGTTTGTACAAGATTAGCACTATATTTACTTAGGGTTAAGTGAATTTCTTCATCATTTACCATATCATTTAATCCATCCGAACACAGCAGGTAAATATCGTCCGGTAAAACTGCTTCTTCAACCACATCGACATCGACATCAGCTTCGATCCCCATCGCCCGTGTCACCAGATTTTTTGGTGTATTGGCGTGTGCTTCTTCTGGTGTGTACAGGCCTCGATCGATAAGCTCCTGAATTAGAGAATGGTCCCTGGTGACTTGTTGTAACTCATTGTTTCTTAAGCGATATAATCGTGAATCACCGACATGCGCAATGGATAAGGTGTTGTTATGGAACAGGCCAACCACAATCGTTGTACCCATGCCCTGGCACTGTGGATCTGCCTTGGCAGTATTGTAAATTACTGAATTTGTTTGAGTTATTGTGTCGCGAACGAGCAGGGATTCATTACAGAAACCGGTGGTTTCATCAATTTTACCCTTTTTAATTTTTTTCAGTCCGTTTGTGATGCCAAACAAGATATTTGTGACAGCGAGTGCACTGGCGACTTCCCCAGCTTTATAGCCACCCATTCCATCAGCCAGAATGACCAGGCCATTACGTCCATCAGTGATAGTGCTGTCTTCATTATGTGGTCGTTTCATACCAACATCAGATTGATTTACGATTTCAAGTTTAGTCGATAGGTCCATTATTTATTTTTTCTTTATATTATTTAGACAGTTACGTAAATCTCTCGCCAATTCTTCACCCGTTTGATAACGATCTTGAGGTGTTTTTTCCAATACTTTATTAATTATCGTACTAATTTCTGACGAAACCTGCATTAATCCTTTGCGTAGCGCTATTATTTCAGGATGGTGTTCATTTGCAATGCTAAACATTAACGCTGCCATTGAATCACCTTTAAATGGTAACTGTCCGGATAATAACTGAAATAACATTACACCAAGTGAAAATAGATCTGAACGGCCATCAACATGTTTTCCAACTAACTGTTCTGGTGACATATAAGAAGGTGTTCCTAATACCATTCCCGTTTTTGTTTTACTTGAATCAGTAATACGTGCAATACCAAAATCAGTTAATTTAATGGTAGACGCCCCAGGTATAAACATGACATTGGCGGGTTTGATATCGCGATGTACTACCTTTTGTTGATGAGCATAATTTAATGCTTCAGCAGCAAGAATAATCAATTGAAGGGCGTTTTTAATCGGAAGAAGTTTATCCGGTTTCGTATAACGCTCAAGATCATGGCCATCCAGAAACTCCATGGCGATATAGGCAAGATCATGTTCTTCACCGACATCATAAACTGTAACGATATTGGGATGGGTCAAGCGTCCAGCTGTTTCCGCTTCTCGAAAAAAACGTTCTTTAACTTCAACCAAATCGTCTTCATCAAATTCCTGTGACAAGGCCATCGTTTTTATCGCAACGACACGATTGATTTTAGGATCCTTGCCCAGATAAACAATACCCATTGCTCCTTTGCCCAGTTCCTTTTCAACCTGATAACGACCAAGCATGGGTTTTTCAATAGTGCCGTCACTGAGTATATTCGTACCGCCCTGTGCTCCCGGTGCACCAAACATAATTGTGTCCTGCATGGCATTACTGCGTTTTATACGATCCTGTATATCTTTAAACTTGGCATCATGTTTAATCATGTATTCATAGATTGAAGATGCTTTATTGAATTGACGTTTACGTTCGAAATCGAGTGCCAGGTTATAAAACGGTTCCATCATTGAATCATCAAGTGGACATTTACGAAACTTATCCAGGGCCATATCCAGTTGCCCTTGTTGTTGGTAAGACAAGCCCAGGGTTCGGTTACTCTCTGCTGATTCCTGATCGGAACGAATCTTTCCTCGTTCTGTTACAAGGTAACGTTTTGAAATCAGAAGTATGTAACCCATAACAAGTAATGAAGTAGGTAACATAAGTTGTAACCAGATGCCTGAATACAACAGGAACTGGCTGCTACCAATCAATAAAACAAGACAAACGAAGCTAATAGCTGCAGCCAAACCTGCATGTAAGCGAGGAAGTAATAACATCAGGTAGAGTGCAATCAAAATAAAGGCAATAATTTCGACAATCCATGCCCAGTCGGGTATCTCAATGAAATCCTGATTTAAAATACTGGCCACAATATTCGCAAGAACCAGGACGGGTGGCATGGACTCGGCAATTGGCGTAACTACCGAACTCCCAACACCGAAGGCACTTGCCCCGATTAATACAATCTTGTCTTTATATTTACTTGCATCAATATTACCAACATATACATCATAAAAAGAATCTATAGAGAAGGGTGTGTTACCTTGTGCATCCTGATAGAAGAACGGATATATGCGCCCAATGTCATCCAAAGTAATTGAAAGATTGCCGAGATTAAATTGTCTGTTTGCTGATATTTTTATATCCTGGCTGCTTAGATTCAGACTTGATGCAGCTATCAATGCAGCGAGTGATGGTATAATCTCGCCATAATAATCGACGGCTAACAGATCCGAACGAATCCCACCATCACTATCCAACCACATATTAAGATGACCAATAGCAAGTGTCATTTCTCCAAGAGCGCTTATTGGTGGGGTCGCACTTATTGTTGGATAAACATATATGCCACTATCAATGTTTGAGTCTAACTTGAAGGCATTGCGGGAAACATATCCAGGTAAGGGTTTGTCGGGTTTTCCAAGTGGACTTCCCAGTTGAAATTGCATACCCATGACAACGTTGCCCGCTTTATTCATTGCGTTGGCAAGTTTACCGTCCGAGTCCAGCTCAGATTGTCCCTGTTTCAATATATCTATGGCTTCATTCAGCCTGGGGTCAGATTTAGATTCAAGATTTTTGATCGCTTCATCGATGTATTTATCACCCAGGTGAGTCTGGGCTTCTGATAAGAGGATACTGTTGCCGATGACATTCGCACCACTTTGTGCAAGTTTTTCGATCATTTCTGCCTGTAGTGATCGTGGCCAGGGCCAGCGCCCCAGGTTTTCTATACTTTGATCATCAATGGCGATGACGGCAATATTTTGTTGGGGTTCGCGAGCGAGTTGATTCATTGCAAAGTCATAATTTGCAAATTCCAGTTTTTCAATGAGTTGGCTATTTGTCATTAAAAGGAAAATGACAGTGACGATAAGTCCGGCAAACCAGTCTTTTTTCCAGAATGTTCCCATAAGCCCCATTTAGTTTTAGTTATTATGAGCAACTAATTATTAGTAAATTTGATTACTAATGTCCATTTTTTAGCTAAATGTCTTGTATTTATTATGTTTTAATTTTCCTTCATTATGTAAATCATATACTTACATGTTTTATTTATATATATAAATTTGGGCTTTTATTTCTTATTATGTAAACCTGGATCGGATAAAAAAAATATAAGTCCAAATTCAATAGGAAGTAGGGGAATTGAACAATTATTCCAGATTAACCAGGCAATATTTTATCTGGCAGTTTGTCTTGCCAGGGATTTTATTGGGGTTAATTAATTTTTCTTATGCCGAAGTCCCCATCATAAACTTCACCGTATCCGAGTTTGTTATCGAAGGTGAAAATCCAGTCTCTACAGAGCTCGTAAATTCAACACTCGAACCTTTTTTGGGAAAACACGAAGGTTTAGAGGGATTGCTTGCTGCAGCAGCAGAACTGGAGAGTGTCATCCTGAATGCCGGACATTCATTTCATCGCGTCATATTACCTCCACAAACACTTAAAGATGGCATAGTAAAGCTGGAGATTGTACAAATTACACTTGGACAGATTCATGTTGAAGGTAATGAACACTTTACTGCAGAGAATATTATTCATTCATTGCCCGGACTTGTTCCGGGAACTGTTCCAGATACCCGGCAATTATCACGACAATTGATTGTTGCAAACAATCATCCTTCCAAGAGTGTCACCATAAGAATGAAACAAAGCGAAGAACCTGACAGTGTTGATGCCGTACTGGATGTGCAAGACCAGCGTCCCTGGCAGTTGTTTAGTATATTAAACAACATTGGCACATCAAAAACAGGTCGTCTGAGATTTACCGTTGGAGGACAGCATAATAACTTATTGGGTTTAGATGACAGTCTTACCGCAAGTTATACAACTTCGCCCGGTCATACCAGTGATGTAAAACAATGGGGTTTAAATTACCGTATCCCTGTTTATAAATATTCCGGTAGCTTTAGTTTTTTCTTTTCTCGTTCAGATGTCGATAGTGGCAAAGTACAAGAAGTGTTTGACGTTAGTGGTGCGGGTAAATTTCTTGGTGGAAGCTATACACACACGTTTTTGAACAGAAAAAATTATCGTCATCGTTTAAGTATCGGTGTTGATGATAAGTTATTTGTAAACAGTGTGAGTTTCCTTGGTGCACCCATAGGTGTTGATGTCAGGAGTCGACCATTGGCATTAACCTATTATGGTGAATTTCAGATGGAAAAATCCAGTCTGGTATTTAATGCTGCTTATGTACGAAATCTGAATGGGGGCAACAAGAATACTAAAGCCACTTATGCTGCTGCCAGGACCAGTGCAGAGCAAGATTGGGATGTGGTTCGTTATTACGTAACTTATAACCGTGCCTTACCAAAAAATAGTTTCTTGAAATTTGCCTGGTCAGGTCAACACAGTGATGAGCCACTGATAAGTGGCGAGCAATTTGGTATAGGTGGTGTAAACTCAATTAGAGGTTTCGAAGAAAGAGCGGTGAGTGGTGACAGTGGTAATCAGGCAACATTGGAATTTTCCCGACTGGTATATGACAACAAAATTCAACTTCGTGTTTTTGCTGATATGGGCCATGTAAAAATTAAATCACCTGTTGCTGGCCAGATTGTAAGTGAAACATTAATCAGTGCCGGGGGAGGTTTTAGTTGGCGTATTAATAAACACCTTAACTTTTCTGTTGATTATGGACATGAGTTGAATCCTGCCAGGGCTATAGACACGGGTGGGACAAAAACGCATGCAAGTCTTTTTTACCGGTTTTAGTTAGCAATGCAAATAACCAGGCACATAGTTAATTCAATATTACTTGTTTTACTGTGCTTGCCAAGTTTGCAATTGAATGCGGAACCAACACAAGAAAAAATTGGCGAGGTTGTATTTGCACGTGGTGCCGTTTCTGCAAAATCGATTAGTGGTGAAGTACGTGTTTTGGGTAAGAAGGCCCCAATTCATCAGGGTGACGTCATAACATCAGGACCAAAAAGTTTCGCTGTTCTTAAAATGGTCGACGATAGCCGAATATCGGTAAGACCTGATACGGTATTTTCATTCGAAAATTATTCTGTAAAGCAGGATGAGGAAAGCGCAGTTATGCGCTTATTCAAGGGAGGCCTACGAACAGTATCCGGTTTAATCAGTAAACGTAATCCGGAAGCGTTTAAATTAAATACGGCGGTGGCAACCATTGGAATACGCGGAACAGACTTTGATGCCCGGTTGTGCGAAGTAGATTGCGCTATAGATGAACAAAAATATAAAGAAAAGAAAGGGACATTAGCAGAAGATGCAGTTGCGAAGATTGCATTTTTAAAAGGCGATGTTTATACCCTTTATTCGGGCGGTGCAAAAATAAAACTGGAAACAGGTTCTGATCTTTTTGAAGGTGATACCGTTGAGACGGCAGATAAATCTTTTGCAGTAATCGTCTTTAAGGATAAAGGTCGTGTAACACTTAAAGAAGAATCACAATTCAAAATTGAAGCACATCGGTATGTACAGGATAAACCGGAAGAAAACAGGGCTGTGTTCAGGTTAATCAAGGGCGGTATGCGCGCCCTGACCGGATTGATAGGTAAGAAAAATAAAGAAGCCTATAAAGTCAACACCCCAACAGCAACGATCGGTATACGCGGTACCGGGTACGATCTGCTCTGGTCAGGTGCATGTACCGGCGGTGCTACCAATTGTGGGTTATCAGGTTCAGTATGGTTAGGTTCAATCTATGCAAAGAATGAGGCCGGTGAATTTGAATTATTAGAAAATCAATCATTTCAAATTCGTTTAGTCGATACACCAGCCACTATCATCGATACACCACCTGTATTTGATATACCACGACCTGATAAAGTGGATGTCAATTTTGATGAGCTCTTTGCCGGGGAGGAAGATGAGGATGTGCCATCAGGACTCTACGTCAATACACGTGAAGGTATTGTTTATATGGAACGCGATGGCGAGTTCATTGAAATGGTTCCTGGAGAAGGTGGCTTTATCTCTACAGACGGCACACTTTTCGTCAAGTTGGATAGGCCCAGAGCGTTTCAGGAAAATGATCCCTATTTACAAACAATTAATGAAGAATTCGAAACTTTGTATGAACTACTCGATGAAAGTGTGATCGAACAGAATGAATTTGAATGTACCGTTCATTAATTATATGTAATACCTCAGACTTAACCAAACATTCTAAAGAATCTGGTTTTGATATAATCTGACAAATAATAACCCTACTGAGACAATTCAAACACGTCGTCATTCCCGCCTACGCGGGAATGACGAGGGGGAAGTTGCGGGAATAACGAAGGGGAAGTCGCCGTATCTTCCGGACTATAAGATCAGGTTGAACCCTGTTTTAAGAAAGTGTCAGATTAAGTCTGAGCTACTACAAATTATATTTGGCTTTATCTAATGGACAGTGCCAGATTTGAATAACGGTTATTGATCCTATACATAAAGAAAGAACTGTAAAGAGTGAAAGAAAAATAAACTGTGCTTTCCCCAACCTAGCAATGTTGTGAGAATAGTTGCGGCGATAGCCACGTGACTGGCAGAAGGTCTTGAACGCCCTTACACACTAATTGTCGTTTTCGATTTTTTGGATATGCACGATTGAAATTGCATGTACCGGCTTTATCCCATTGTTGATGTAATCGTGTGGTAAATTTCCCGGGAAGTAGATCAAGTTTCCTGCCTCTACTTCAAATTGTTCGTCTGCAATTGTTAAATTTGCCGTACCTTCAAGGCATAAAAAGTATTCGTGGCTACCATCTGGATGAGGATTTCCTCTCGTACTACAGCCGGACAGCATATTGATGTCATTGACTTGGATGTGGGGCACATTCTTGGGAGAGACCCGCGTGCAGATAAAATTTCCCTCGTCCTGCCGCGCGACTTGCATATCCTTTCGTTTTACATCCGTAACAAAAGCCGAACTCCGTTCCGTAATTAAATCCTCAACCTGGACACCTAGCGCTCTGGCTATTTTCACAACTACAGTGATCGAGGGATTACTGTTTTCTTTCTCCATATTGGACAAAGTGGCGCGGGGTACGCCAGCCATATCTGCGAGTTCGGTTTGTGTTAAATTGTGGAATGTTCTGAGTTGTTTAATTCCTTCACAAACCGGATTTTTCACCTTTTAGCCCTCTTGTTTTATTATTTTTTAAATGGAATTTCTATTATCTCACAAATTGACATATAGCTTGGGGGTATAGAGTCGCCCTCTGTTGAATCTATCAAAATAGAATACCGCCAATATATGAGCAATAAGGTGTATAAATAGACCATATACGCTAATATATTATTATATTGGCAATATAATAATACTACTGGAGATACCGTTAAATGGAAGTGTTAGAGATATCAATTTCTAATGTCTTTCCTGCCGTGTAAGAGGGACAACTTCGAGGGTATATCATTTAATGGGGTATACCTGTTAATACTGTTAGGTTTGCTTAATGGTAACGGGGCGTTTGCGAATCCCAACGGTGCTCAAGTTGCCAATGGCCAGGTTAACATCGCCCATCCCGATCCGAATACACTAAATATTACTAACTCTCACGGCGCCATCATCAATTGGCAACAGTTCTCAATTAATCACAATGAAATTACCCGATTTATTCAGAACTCTGCCAACAGTGCGGTACTCAATCGTGTCATTGGTAATGGTGTTGCCATTCCGATCTCTGACATTCAAGGTAGCCTGTTATCGAATGGTCGCGTCTTTCTTTTAAATTCAAGTGGTATCGTCATCGGACCGAATGCAGTGATCGATACCGCCGGGTTCATTGCCTCAACCCTGGATATGACCGATGAAGATTTTATCAATGAGAACCTCAAACTCCAGGGGAGCAATGCCGGGTCAATTAAAAGTCAGGGTTACATCAAGGCCGGTGCCAATGGCGATATCTTTCTGATCGCACCGAACATCGAAAACAGCGGCATCATCGAAACAGACGGGGGTCAGATTATTTTGGCCGCCGGAGAAAGCATCACCATTGCGAGTCTCGATTCCGACCACATCGTGTTTGATGTGCAGGCGCCGGAACATGAAATCGTTAATCTCGGAGTGATGATCACCAACGGTGGAGCGGCAAGCATGTTTGCTGGCACCATTAAACACAGTGGTTCGATCAATGCCGATAGTCTCGGTATTGACCCCAGTGGCAACATTGTTCTCTCAGCATCTCGGAGCATTACCCTGAACAAGGGAAGTGCATTAACGGCTTCTGGTGGGACAAGTGCAGACGGTGGAAACGTCAGGCTTATTGCGCAAGTGAGCTCTGGCGATGAGCCGGCACTGATCTACCAGGATGGGAATATCCATGCCGATGGTAAACAAGGAGGAAGTATTGACCTTGTGGCTGACGACATACTGCTGGCGGGTAGCATGACTGCAGATGGTGAGCAAGACGGCGGTTCAGTCAATGTCGATGCGACTGGCCAAATACTGGCAACGGCGACCTCAGAAGTATCTGCCAGTGGTGACAGTGGTACGGGTGGTGAAATACAACTCATGGCTGCTGAAAGCCTCTACACCTCTGCCAGTTATGATGTTACAGGATCAAGGGGTGGACAAGTAAAGTTGCTGGGGAATGAGGTAAAAATTGCAGGCGCCAATGTGGATGCAAGTGGTGATGAGGGCGGCGGTACTATTAATGTTGGCGGTGGTTTTCAAGGGCAAGACGCAAGCATCCCCAATGCAGAGAACACGTGGGTCAATGCCGGTGCAAGCTTGAAAGCCGACGCGCTACAGTCAGGTGATGGTGGTACGGTCATCGTCTGGGCGGATGTTGAGACGTATTTCACCGGTAGCATCTCCGTGACCGGTGGCGAAAATGCAGGCAATGGTGGTTTCGTTGAGGTTTCCGGCAAAGAGGTACTTAAATATGGCGGAAATGTCGACCTTAGAGCACCAGTAGGAGAGTTAGGAACGCTGTTGCTGGATCCCAAGACCATAACAATCTCAGGTAGTGGTGGCGGGACAGTGAGTTCCAGTGATCTGCCCAGTCTGGGTCCGGGTAGTTTCAATAATTTTGGCGACGATCCGGTTTCTGGTGAAAAAAAAGCGGTTGTTGAACTTACTAACGGCAACCTGGTGGTCATTGACAATAATAGCGATTTTGGCGGATCCGGCAGAGGTGCCGTCTATATATTCGATACGAACAGTACCCTCGTTGGTACCATACTCGGTGCCAGCGACTTCGACAGTGTTGGTAGTGGCGGCGTCACAGTGCTGGCGAACGGCAATTTTGTCATCGGCAGCCCCAGCGTGGATATCCTCGGAGTCAACGCCGCCGGCGCGGCGACCCTGCACGATGGAACTACTGGCGAGTTCATAAATGGTGGCGGTGGATATGGCGCAGTCACATCCTTGAACAGCTTATACGGTACCCATAGTTCAGACAATATATCTGGTAGTGGTGTTGCTGCATTGAGTAATGGCAACTACGTGGTAATGAGCCGTAGGTGGAATTCGTCGCGTGGCGCAGTGACGCTCGGTAGTGGTGTTTCGGGCATTACCGGGGCTGTCAGTAATACCAATAGTATCACTTCATTTACCAGCAATAATTCACTCGTAATAGGCGGTACAGACGACTTCACCGAACTGAGTAATGGTAACTTTGTTATTTATAGTTCCTCTTTTCGAACAGGTACTGGCAGCAGTAACAACCGCGGTGTTGTTACGCTGCTTAACGGTACAACCGGTGAATTTGTAAATGACATTAGTAATAGCCCGTGTACCCCAAACTGTGGCTATGGTTTCATTGACTTTGATAACAGCTTACTCGGTAGGGGGGCAGATAATGTTGGTAACGGCGGTGTTGTTGCGCTTAGCAATGGCAACTATGTCGTCATTAGCAACTTATGGGATGGTAACTCGTCATTCTCCGCTATTAGAGAGTTTGGTGCCGTGTCCTTGATGAATGGTAGTACCGGCGAGTTTGTCAACGGTGGTGGCGTGACCAATATTAGTTCCAGCAATAGCCTGATCGGCAGCACAGGCAGAGCTTTTGACCGGGTTGGTTTCGGAGGGGTGACGGAGCTAGCCAATGGTAACTATGTGGTGTCCAGCTGGCTTTGGAATAGCTCCAAGGGTGCGGTGAGCCAGATGGATGGTAGCACCGGTCAGTTTGTTAACGGTGGTGGCGTGAGCGGTATCAGTACCTCTAACAGCATTATCGGCGGGATAACTGCCAGCGATGAAACCGGTAGAGATGTCATTCTGCTCAGTAATGGTAACTATGTGATCGGCTCCCCCGATGCGGGTGCGGCGACCCTGGTTGATGGCACAAATGGTCAATTTGTTCTCGGTGGTGGTGGCGTAGGTACCATCGCTCCAGGTAACAGCTTTTTCATGAATAATCCCTATGAACCCAACTTCGGTGTAAACGTGGCGTTAACCGCGCTAAGTAACGACAATTTTGTTTTTAACAATCCAAGAAATGTCGTTAGCGGACTAAACGGCAGTGTAGTCCTGGTGAACGGCACGACCGGAACAGAAATTGGACGTGTCGATGGCTATGCTAACGATATTGAAATGGGCGATGGTGGTATTTTTGAGCTAACCAATGGCAATTACGTTATCCTGAGCAAAGATGTTGGTGACAATGGTAGTACTGGCGACTTTATGGGCACTATACTCGCCAGTGGGTCAACGGGTATAGAGATCGGCCGGGCTATCGATCTGGATGCCGGCTCTACGGGCGAAGATAACAGTCTTGTTGTATTGAACAACGGTAATTACGTTGAGTTGGCCCCTGGAGAAAGTACCAATTCACTCAGTTCTAACGGCATTGTCAGGCTGTTGGATGGCACGACGGGATTAGAGATCGCGCGTATTGAGGGCGATGATAACAATGATTTTCTCGGCTTTTGCTTTACTGGTACGTGCGGAACCGATCTCAGCAGCGGACATTTTGCCATATCAAGTACGAGTGAAGATGATGGCGGTATGTCTAATGTGGGTAGTGTCATTATCGTCGACTCGACGACCGGGCTAGAGGTTGACCGGATAACGGGGACAACTACATCTGACCAGATTGGTAGTGAAGGCATTTTAAAGCTGGCGAGCGGAAAATTAGTCGTACTTAGCCCATTTGCTGACAACACCATGCCAACCGATGATGGACGCATCACGGTGATGAGTGTAAGCGGTACAGCGACAACTGATTTGTTATTCAGCGATACTCCATCAACAGATTCCATTTTATCAGCCGCCTCGATCAAAGCCGCACTGGAAGGCGGCAATCTTATTTTACAATCCAATAATGATTTCATTCTTGATGCAGGAAATGACATTTTTGTTTCCAATGCAGGTGTAGGGGGAAACCTGACTATTAAAGTGGGAAGAAGTGTGATTCTGAACTCAAATATTGTCACTGATAATGGAGACCTGACCATTGTTGGTAATGAAACACTGGTCAATGGTGTCAGTACAGCAGATCGCGATGCCGGTGCGGCGGTGATCAGCATGGCAACAGGTACCAGTATTGATGCCGGCACCGGCAATGTATCGATTGACCTGAGTGATGGTGCCGGACGTACTGGCACTCAGGCATTGGCAGGGACAGGAACGCTGAACCATATAACTGCTAATACGGTTACATTGGGCGGGGGTATTGTTGACGCGGGACGCAGTAATACACGTACAGATAATTATACCTGGGT
>CAYMPA010000083.1:0-13085 GCA_964392105.1 uncultured Enterobacteriaceae bacterium | reverse complement strand
TTCAAGTGCATGTTTTATTGTTAATAATAATTTAGCGATTGAAAGTGGTTTTTCTATAAAATCATAAGCGCCATGGCGTGTTGCCTCAACTGCTGTTTCAACATTGCCATGACCTGACATCATTACAATTGGCGCAGTTACATTATCATTTTCTTTCCATTCCTTTAATAAGGTAATACCATCGACATCAGGCATCCAGATATCCAGTAAAACCAGATCAGGTATAAATGATTCTACCAGTTGGCGAGCTTTGTTTGCATTTTCTGCTACGTCGACGCTAAATCCTTCATCTTCAAGAATTTCCTGTACCAGACTACGAATATCAGGTTCATCATCAACTACAAGAATATGACGACTACTCATTGGACTGTATGTGTTTTTGAATTTTGATTAAGTGAAATATTTACCGGCAACCTTATCACGGCACATGCTCCATTTTGCTCTTTATTGTTTTCAAGCCAGACAGTTCCCGAGTGCTCATCTATGATTCTTTTTACTATGGCCAACCCTAATCCGGTTCCTTTTTGTTTGGTTGTTATATAAGGTTCAAATAACTTATTTACAACTAGTGTATCTATTCCAGGACCTTTATCAATGATTCGGATTTCTACCATTTCATTACCATCAATATATATTTTATTAGCACTGATTTTAAGATAATTTTCATCGCCCAATGCATTTGCATCAACAGCATTAGTTAAAAGATTATTAAAAACTTGTCTTAATTTTTTTTCATCACCAATAATTGCAGGAAGATCTGTTTCAATATCTATCTCAATTTGATCCCCATAATCCATGTTGCTGAATAAATCGTGACCTTCCTGTATCAGATGTTCAATTTTGATTTCTTCAGGATGAAATTCGGGTGATCTGGCATAATCTGAAAAGCTGTTTACCATTTCTTTCATAGTATCTACTTGCTGGACAATGGTATTTGTCATTCTGTCCAGCATCTCCACATCAGCTGAATCCATAGTAGATAAATATTTATGTCGTAACCGTTCTGCAGCAAGTTGTATTGGTGTAAGCGGGTTTTTAATTTCATGTGCAAGGCGACGTGCCATTTCACTCCATGCAGCAGCACGTTGTCCTTGTATCAAAGCAGTGATTTCATCAAAGACTATGACATATCCACTTATTGAACCATCAATACCTGTAAGTGTTGCACCATTAATCATCAGAATTTGATTTCCGATTTTATCTGACAAGGTGATCTGTTCACGCCAATCGTTCAGTTGTTCTTTAATATTTGAGGATATGCATTCAAAAAATTCGGTTAGTCTTGGGTAGTCTTTGGCAAGTGTGGTAATACTTTCATGACCAAGAGGCTCTGTTTCAAATTGTAATATTTGTTCAGCACTAATGTTCAATTTTTCGAGATTGCCATCTTTATTAAAAACCATGACGCCGGATGAAAGTTGAGACAAGATGGTTTCAAGATAACTTCGTTGTGATTCTGCTTCCTGTTGACTTTGTTTTGCAGTATCCCTTGCCTGTGATATTTTATCAGTCATGTCATTAAATGATGCAACAAGAAAACCAAGTTCATCATTGCCGGGGACAGGTAGTCTTGTACTGTAATTACCCTCTGCGATAGCACGCGTCCCTTCCGCTAAATTCTTGACTGGTGCAGAAAGCTTACGAGCCGAATAAAACGCAGCCCAAACAGCACTGAATACACTAAATAATAAGACCAGTGTTAATATAATTATAAAACTGACCTTTAGTTGTTCGCGAAGGTATGATAGTTCTTTGTATTCAATGAAGGATGTTTGAACGCTATCAGCAAGTTGATTCATGCGTTCTGATATAGGGTATAGAGCCTGTACAATACGAGCTTCCTTATCAATATCAATCGTTTGTAAATTTGCGACGGCTCTTATTAACAGGTCTGTATTTTTAATTACATCCAGTCCTATATAACTATTTCCCTGTATTAACTGGAGTAATATTGTTTCTCCTGGCGTAGCGGGAACGAGACTTTTTATATCACTCGAACTTGAAGCAATAATAGCGCCTTTTCTTGTTAACAATGTTAATTCATTGGCGTTAATACGCTCTCTGATTTGATCAATATCAAAGGGTAATTCTGCGTCGCTAGTTTCATTTAATTCCTCTGCAATATTTTCAGTTGTTTTCAAAAGTTCACGCATTCGAATATCCAATGCGAGCCGACTCAATTCAAGTGAATCATCAAGTGCTTGTTCTACTCTTAGATCAAACCAACTGTCTATGCCGCGATGAAGAAAATCCAGGGAGAAGTAATAAACGATTAGTACCGGTGTTACTGATAATAAAGAAAAGATTATGACCATTCTGACAGTCATGCGGGAACCAACAACCTGATTTTTGAATTGGCGTATAAGTCGTTTAAGGTTAATAAGGATTAAAACAATAAGGCTAATTAACCCTAATGTATTGAATACAAGTAGCGACGAGTAATAACGATCAAATAATTCCGAATTTTGTAAGGTTTGGCTCATCATCAGTAAAGATGCAAGCATAAAAATAAACAAGCATGATCCAATAACTAATATTATTTTGCCTCCTCTTTTCATTGTATTACTTCCCATTCATACCATTCACTAGAAATATCCCAGCTTGGAGAGAAATAGGCTTGTGGTCGCATCGGTGGTGGCAATGATTCAATATTAAGAAAAGCACGTATTCTGGCGACATAATTTTTATCCTTATGCAATAAACCTTGTTCAAATAGTTCCATTTTTGAAATTGAGCTTATATAGTTTAATGCAGCAGCCAGGTTGTCATATGAACGGCGTAAACCGGTTTTTAAATCTATTGTCAGGAAATCCTCTGTTAGCGGTTTATGTTCAAGCTTATAAATTAATATTTTTTCACTAATCGTTTTATCCCATAGCCATTCTCGTTTTATACGCAATTGGAAATGCGTGTGTATTTCAAGAGCTATCCCATGACGCAATGCCTTATGAGCCTCTTCAGTCAAACCAAAATCAAATATTGCATCAAGATAATAAGCATCATCTTCAGTATATGTATGCGTTGATCTTATATTGACAGTATTTGCGTAACTTGAATTGTGTGTACATGCTAGTGTAATAATAAGGCAAATTCTTTTTACTGTTTTAAATGAAATAGACATGACATTATTGTTTTTCAAGACAAGCATAAAAAAAACCATCCATATTGTCCTTTCCTGTCAGAATCTGCCTGCCATAACCAGTATCTTTACCCCATTTCGCTTTAATAGGCTTGAGGACACAGTCGCGATGGTTTGTCACAAATTGTTTTATCAAATCTGAATTTTCTTGTTTAAGAATTGAACATGTAACATACAACAACAGACCATTTCGTTTTAATGTCTGCCAAAGTGTAGTTAAAAGTTCCATTTGTAACTCACTGATATTGCTGACTTCTTCGGGTGTTCTTAGTAATTTTATATCGGGATGCCGACGTATTACGCCGGTTGCTGAACAAGGTGAATCTAGTAAAATCCGGTCAAAACTCGCTTTATTCCACCAGTAATCAACATCAATGACATCATATATCTTCATTGTTGCATTTAGGTTAAGCCTTTTTAGAGTGTCAGATAGGCACTTGGCGCGATTATGATCTTTTTCAATTACAGTTAAGGATTTTATTTCTGGTTGTGATTCTAGAATATGTGAACTCTTGCCTCCAGGTGCTGCGCATGCATCGAGAACATTTTGTCCTGGTTTCAAATCAAGTAGTTTTGCAGATAGTTGGGCAGCAAGTTCCTGGACAGACACTTCTCCATCTTTAAACCCGGGCAGTTGATCAACATCTTTGGGTTGTTCCAGTTGTATTCCAAGATTTGAATAGTGTGTGGCTTTTCCTTCAATACCTGCTTCTTTTAATTTTATCAGATAGTGATCTCGATCATGATGAAGCTGATTTACACGAAGATACATTGGTGGTCGTTGGTTATCAGCATCAAGTATACTTTCCCATTCATCAGGCCAATCCTGTTTTAGTTGCTCAATTAACCATTTTGGATGTGATGTTTTGATTATTTCATTATCACTTTGTAATGGATTAAGAATATCAGCTTCCCTGATATATCGACGTAATATTGCATTAACTAATCCTTTACCCCATTCCATGTTTATTTTTTTGCAAGTTTCGACTGTTTCCGATACAACAGCGTGTGCGGGAATTCGCATATAGAGTAATTGATAAAGCCCAACAATTATTAAATATTTAAGTCGGTTATCTTTTTTCTTTATACGTTTTTCTAAAAGCTGATTAAGAAGATGTTCAAGTTGAATATACCAACGGAATGTTCCATAGCTGATTTCCTGGATCAACGCTTTATCATTTCCCGCTTGTTTGAATGATTCGTTATTACTTAATGCATTCGATAAGGTAATCTTTTCCTCAACTATTTGTTCGATAATCTGGGTTGCTATTAAACGGGATGACATGACTTATGTGATTAATTTATTATGGGATTATCAGTGAAAAAATTGCGTTGACTGTTTAAAAAATCTTTTGCAGTTATTATGCGTTTTCCAGGCAACTGCAATTTAGTAATAGCCAGTACATCATCACCGGTAACAATATCCAGGCTTGATTTATTCTCTAGTATTGTTCCTGGCATTGAATTATTTGGGTCAATTTTTATTTCTGCCTCCCATATTCGTATATTGAAATCTTTTATTTTTGTATGCGCAACAGGAAACGGGTTAAATGCCCGAACTTTTCTTTCCAGTTCAATAGCAGGTCTGGTCCAGTCAATTTTTGCTTCTTGTTTGGTAATTTTATTAGCGTAAGTTACTTTTGAATCATCTTGTTTTACAGTATTTGATTCGTTATTGGCAATTTTTTTTAGAAAAGTATTTATACAATTGGCACTGATTTCTGCCAGTCGATCGTGTAAGTCACCACCGGTATCCTGATTGTGAATTGGGCAACTTATTTGTTCTAAAATTGGACCGGTATCAAGTCCATTATCCATTTGCATTATTGTAATACCACTTTCTGTGTCTCCGGCCTCAATTGCGCGTTGAATAGGTGCTGCTCCTCGCCAACGGGGTAACAAAGAGGTATGTATATTGATACAACCAAATTTTGGTTTAGCCAATATCTCCGGGGTAATTAATAATCCATAGGCAACAACCAGCATCAAATCACAATTTTCTAAACTATCAGGACCAAGTTCCCTTGAATTTGCTGGTTGTAGAACCGGGATTTGGTTTTCCCGTGCACAAAGTTTGACTTCACTTTGTTTAATCTTACGACCTCTTCCGGCTGGGCGATCAGGTTGTGTAAAAACGACTTGCACAGTATGTTCACCTTCACGAATCAGTGATTCGAGTACAATCCGCGCAAGCTCAGGTGTTCCTGCAAATGCCAGACTTAACTTGGCCTGTGTCACAATATTTTTTGCTGAAGTTTTTCTTGTTTATCGATTTTTTTCTTAAGGCGCTGACGTTTAAGAGGTGATATATAATCAATGAATAATTTGCCATTCAGGTGATCAATCTCATGCTGAACACAAACCGCCAATAACCCCCCGGTCTTATCCATAACTGTTTCAGGTTCCAGGGTTTTATAATGAAATTCTATATTTTCAGCGCGCTCAACAGTATCAAAGTAATCTGGTACTGATAGACAACCTTCCTGCATTGTTTCTTTACCTTCTAGCTTGGTAATCTCGGGATTAATCATAATTAATGGCTCGTTTTTCTCTTCAGATAAGTCAATAACGACGATTCTTTTTTGTATATTGACCTGGGTTGCAGCAAGGCCAATACCGCCTTCCGCATACATCGTTTCCAGCATATTTTCAGCAATTTCCTTGATATCTGTGCCTATTTCCTTAACCGGAGTCGCTTTATTACGAAGTCGTTCGTCTGGAAAATGCAAAACTTCGAGTATTGCCATGGCAATATTTACTCCAAAAATGGTTATAACTATTTGATAGTATACAGGAAAATTTTGTTGTTGTAGTTAAACAACAATAAAATGGTTTACCCACTAACATTTTGCTAGACTTTTTGCTAATCTACATTAAGGAAATCATGTAAGGTAATAGACATGTTGAATAAATTTCTGATTTCATGCGCGATTTTACTATTAACAATTGGCGTGAGAGCGGATGAATTAACGATTAATCCTGATCATCCGGAAAGATATACTGTCGTAAAAGGCGATACGCTATGGGATATTTCTGCCCGTTTTCTTGAACAGCCTTGGCGTTGGCCAGAAATCTGGGGTGTTAACCCACAGATTGATAACCCGCACCTGATATATCCAGGAGATATAATCTCTCTTAGTTATCAGGATGGACAGCCCGTTTTGAACGTTGAACGAGGGACTGGTCAGGTTGTATCAGGACGAAATGTTAAACTCTCACCAACAATTCGTAGCTCAGATAATATAGAAGCTATTCCAACGATTCCTATAGATGCAGTTCAACAATTCCTGGAACGGCCGGTAGTTCTTGACGAAAATGAAATGGACAATTGGCCATACGTGGTTTCAAGTTATGATGAACATCTGATTGCGACAACAGGTAATACAATTTATATACGTGGTCTTCCTGAAGACGCTAATACCGCCCGATATTCTATATATCGTAAAGGCCAGGCTTATATAAATCCTAAAAAGGATGAAGATGACAAAGATGAAATCCTGGGATATGAAGCTATTTATGTTGGAGATGCAACAATTCAAAAAAGCGGTGATCCAGCTTCTGCTGTGATTACCATAGTTGATCGAGAAGTACTAATAGGAGATAGATTAATTCCTCAATCTGATGAGGATGTAAGCACTGAATTTATTCCCCGATCAACAAATAGTGAAATGGAAGGTAATATACTTTCTGTAGTCGATGGTGTATCACAAATTGGCCAATATCAAATTGTTGTTCTTAATCTTGGAGAGGAACAAGGTCTTGAAACTGGTAATGTGCTTGGTATCTACCAAAGTGGGTATGTCGTACAGGATAAAATAGGACCAAATATCCCAAAAAGTGAAGAAGAGAAGGAAGCCGAGAGAGTCGAAATAGAAACTAATGGAACTGTCATTAGTAAATTAGCGTACGGTGTCTCGCAGCTTATTGATAAATTTGAGGAATCATTTCCTACTATTGCCAACAAACAAGCTAAATTTGAAGATGTAACATTACCTGAAGAGTATGTTGGTGTTGTTATGGTCTTCAGGACGTTTAATAAAGTTAGCTATGGCTTGGTTATGGAAACACAAGGCCCTATACATGTACTTGATTCAGTAAGAAGCTTATAGATAAAACGATTTATTAATCTTGTTATTACATGGACCGCGGTACCCACCCTTGAGGGTATGCAATAATACCGTCCTTCTAATCACACTGTAGGTATGGTAATGAGAGAGTTTTCATATGGATGTGGATGTTGTGCAAAATTATACGGACTGGTTATCTCTTACTCAAGCTACTGGTATTGGTCCGGCTGCATGCAATAAGCTTTTACACGAGTTTAAAAATCCTCAGACTATTTTATCGTGTGATCATCAAACTCTAAGCAGTTTTGGTTTAAGTGAAGTCTCAATAAATACACTGCTTGCTCCGAATGTAGAACAAATAAATAAAATATTAGATTGGTTGAATAAACCATTTCATCATTTAATAACAATTATTGATGATGATTATCCTGAGTTATTAAAATCGATACATTCTCCTCCAACGATTTTATTTGCTATTGGACAACGGGGAGTATTGGGTTTTTTGCATTTCGCAGTCGTCGGAAGCCGAAACCCTACAACCGGAGGGAAAAGACTGGCTGAAGATTTTGCAGCTGAATTATCGAAATCAGGTCTTACAATATGTAGCGGTCTCGCCTTGGGTATTGACTACCATAGTCATATAGGAGCATTGAGGGCAAATTGCACTACGGTCGCGGTATTAGGAAATGGTTTGAACAGTGTATATCCAGCTCGACATAAAAAGATTGCTAGTCAAATAGTTGAAAATGGGTTGCTTGTTTCAGAATATCCACCAGATACAAAACCCGTCCCCGGTAATTTTCCCAAGCGTAACCGTATTATTAGTGGAATGAGTACAGGTGTGCTTGTAGTTGAGGCTGCAAAAAAAAGTGGGTCACTGATTACAGCGAATTATGCATTGGAACAAGGCCGAGATGTCTTTGCGATACCTGGTTCGATTCTCAATCCTCTTGCAAGGGGAACACATAGTTTAATCAAGCAAGGAGCAAAGTTGGTAGAGACGGTAGATGATATTATTGATGAGCTCGCACCAATTGCCAGCATTGTGTTGAATAAGTCATCTTTTAATGGATTTAGTCAGAAGGGATGCCGCGATCTGGAACCAGAATATAAGATATTACTGGATAGTATGGGTTACGATATTGTTACAGTGGATAATCTGGTTGAATTATCAGGATTGACGGCAGATGTAGTTTCCTCCATGCTGTTAATACTGGAACTTCAAGGAATGATTGAATCCCAACATGGTGGTAAATATTGTCGCTGCTTATAGAGATTGGAGTTTATGAAAGAATCTGTTTTAGATGTACTAATATATTTATTTGATCATTACGTCGAGGAAGAACTCGAGATAACACCTGATCAACAAGACTTAAAAACTCAATTAGTTCAGGCAGGATTTGCCGATGTACAAGTCGATAAAGCAATTGACTGGCTGGAAGGACTGGCGACACAAAAGGATGAAATGAATACTGGTGTCCTTCCTTCCAGATCAATAAGAGTTTTTAATGATATTGAAAATGAAAAGCTTGATGTTGAATGTAAAGGTTTTTTATTGTTTCTTGAACAATCGGGTGTACTTGATTCAGAAGATCGTGAACTTGTGATTGATCGAGTAATGGCGCTTGAAACTGATTCTATAGAATTGCAGCAATTTAAGTGGGTTGTTTTAATGGTTTTGTTTAATCGACCTGGAAAAGAAGCCGCATTTGCCTGGATGGAAGACATTATTATGGATGAGGTTAGTGCTGTAGTTCATTAGAAACTGATATTTTCATTACACACAGTTTTTTTATCTTTTTTATAACATTATTTAGAAAGTGATATTGTTTACTAAATATGAGTACTTCTCTTGTAGTTGTTGAGTCCCCCGCAAAATGCAAAACACTTGAACGTTATCTTGGCAAAGATTTCAAAGTTTTGGCGTCGTATGGTCATGTCCGGGATCTATTACCAAAAACAGGAGCGGTTGATCCTGATAATAACTTTTCTATGCGCTATGAAGCTATCGAAAAAAATGCCAAGGCGGTCGATGCAATTGCAAAGGCCTTAAAAAAGGTCGATACATTATATCTTGCAACTGACCCTGACCGTGAAGGTGAAGCGATTTCGTGGCATTTATATGAATTATTGAAAGAAAAGGATTGCTTGAAAGATAAACAGATATATCGAGTGGTTTTTTATGAAGTCACCAAAAGTGCAATACAGGAAGCAATCGAACATCCCAGAGAATTAGCTTCGAATTTAATTGATGCCCAGCAAGCACGTCGCGTTCTTGATTATCTGGTTGGATTTAATTTATCCCCATTACTCTGGAAAAAGATACAAAGGGGTTTGTCGGCCGGACGCGTTCAATCTCCAGCATTAAGAATGATCGTAGAGCGAGAAAAAGAGATAGAGGAATTCAATCCTAGAGAATACTGGACGATTGAAGCGGATCTGGAACACAAAAAAAATAAATTCCTTGGCAAACTCATTCAGTTTGATAATGAGAAAATCAAACAATTTAGTATAGAGAAAAAGAAGCATGCTGCAGATGCTAAAGCAAATCTGGAAAAAGCAGCTGCTGGTGAATTGCTGGTTGAAACCGTAACCAAAAAGCAACGTAAACGCCAACCTGCCGCACCATTTATTACCTCAACCTTACAACAGGAAGCAGTACGTAAGTTAGGATTTACTGCACAACGTGCAATGCGAATTGCTCAACAACTTTATGAAGGTATCGATGTTGGGGAAGGCGCCGTTGGTTTGATAACCTATATGCGAACAGATTCGGTGAATCTCGCCCAGGAAGCGCTTGGTGAAATGCGAAACTTCATTTCTTCTCGATACGGAAAAAAGGCACTGCCAGCAGAAGCAAGGGTTTTCAAAACAAAATCTAAAAACGCACAGGAAGCTCATGAAGCTATTCGCCCAACATCAGTTACCAGAGTGCCACAGGATGTTAAAAGTAACCTGACTGATGAGCAATTCAGGTTATATGAATTGATATGGAAAAGAGCCATGGCTAGTCAAATGAAACACGCTACCATTGATACTGTCGCAATCGATATGTCATGTGGTGAGGGTAATTTATTCAGGGCTAATGGATCATCAATTGCCGATCCGGGTTTCATGGAAGTCTATCTTGAAGGCAAGGATGATTCTAAAGGGGGGGACGATGATGAAAAAATGTTACCTCAGTTAAAAGAAGGCGAAAAAATAAAACTTATAGAAATTCGTGATGAGCAACATTTCACAGAACCACCACCACGTTATTCTGAAGCAAGTTTGGTAAAATCACTTGAAGAATATGGTATTGGCCGTCCATCTACCTATGCCAACATTATTTCAACTCTTCGAAACAGGGAATATGTAGAGGTAGAAAACAAACGTTTCCATCCTACAGATGTTGGTCGAATCGTTAATGATTTCCTGACAAATCATTTTAATCATTATGTTGACTATGAGTTTACTGCTAAACTTGAAGATGATTTGGATGCGATTTCTCGAGGCGAAAAAGACTGGATTCCATTGATGAAAGACTTCTGGACGCCATTCATTAAACAAGTACAGGATAAAGAAGAGAATGTCAGTCGAAGTGAAGTAGCACAGGCAAGAGTTTTGGGGAAACATCCAAAATCAGGCCTGGAAGTGTCAGTTCGTATAGGTCGTTATGGTCCATATGCCCAAATTGGTACAAAAGATGATGAAGATAAACCCAAGTTTGCTGGCTTACGTTCCGGACAAAAATTGGATACCATTACTCTTGAGGAAACTCTGGAGCTGTTCAAATTACCTAGATTGCTAGGTGAATCTGAAGAGGGTGAAGAAGTTGCTGCCAGTGTAGGTCGCTTTGGTCCTTATATTCGTTATGGCAGTAAATTTGTATCTCTGAAAAAAGAGGATGATCCCTATACTGTTACTCTTGAACGCGCGCTTGAACTTGTTACAGAAAAGAAAAAAGCCGACGCAGAAAAACAAATCAAGATCTTTGAGGAAGAAGGTATTTCTATCTTGAATGGACGCTATGGTCCTTATGTTACTGATGGTAAGAAGAATGCAAAGGTACCAAAAGACAAGGAACCTGCCAGTTTGAGTCTCGAAGAATCTGTTGCCTTATTAGAGGCTGCTCCAGCCGCTCGTGGACGTGCCCGTAAAAAACGCGTTCGTAAAAAAGCGAGTTGACATAATAATTAGAAGAAAATTTTGCACGGATAGAGATTTTGTTCTCACCGATTTTGCAGGACGCCTACACGGACGCAGGAGGTAGAGAATGTCTGGAACACATTTTCGAGGTAGAGCGACGCAGGATGCCTAAGCCGAGAAGCGGAGTTTATATAAAATAATTGAACATTCGAGTACATTATTAACGATGTATGTGGGCAAAATAGCATTCGTGCAATGCTCTCTTAAAGTAATCTAGTCATACTATCTTCTTATGAATGAACTGCATTTGCGGCAAGCAATCCATATTTGTGAAAAGGGTGGGATAATTGCCTATCCAACTGAAGCTGTCTTTGGTCTTGGTTGCTTGCCAATTTACGAGCATTCTGTACGTCGGATTTTGAAATTAAAACACCGATCTGTCCGGAAAGGACTAATCTTGGTTGCAGCAGACATTGAACAACTCTATGCATTTGTTGATTTTTCCAAGGTTATTAATCTACAAGCTATTCACGATAGTTGGCCAGGTCCTGTCACATGGTTAATCCCAGCACGGAATGTGACCCCATTCTGGTTAACGGGTAGTTTTAATACACTCGGTGTACGAGTCAGTTCGAATCTATTGGTGCAATCCCTATGCGAAAAATTGGGTCCAATTGTTTCAACAAGCGCTAATCCAAAAGGAGCTGAACCGGCGAGGTCTAGCCAGCGGGTACGTTCGTATTTTCAAAGTGAAGTCGATTATGTGATCCCGGCAAATATCACTAATACTATGAATCCATCGGAAATAAGAGATGCTCTAACTGGAGATATTATTCGGGTAAGCTAAATTATTGATAATACCTGTATTGACAGCAGTAAATGATTATTCCAAAATGGCCGGCTTTAATTTTGGAGGGGTACCCAAGCGGTCAACGGGGGCAGACTGTAAATCTGTTGGCTCAGCCTTCGTAGGTTCGAATCCTACCCCCTCCACCAAAAAAGGTTATTGTGAATATTATCAAGCATATCAGTTTTAAATTTGTTGATATTAGAAAAAATACTAGATTCGCCGAAAGTGAGTGAACGGAGTATATCTATCAATTGAATATTGATAGCAGAAGGGTGGTGTATAACTAGGCGGGTGTAGTTCAATGGTAGAACCTCAGCCTTCCAAACTGATAATACAGATTCGACAAATTTGTCTGGAACAAATTTGAACAGCGACGCTTTGCGGCGCTGGCCCGATAGGGCGAAGTACATGGACGTACGGAGTAAGCCATCACTTGTGATGGGAATAGTGGTTGGAAAATCGAACCGAGGCGGGTGTAGTTCAATGGTAGAACCTCAGCCTTCCAAGCTGATGGTGTGGGTTCGATTCCCATCACCCGCTCCAAATATATTGAACATGCATTGGTGTACTAAAACATCATGTTTGTCATGTATAAGGAGTTCTTTTAAATAAGAACTTCGAACTGAATAGGTAGTTTATTTTAATAGTTTCTGAATTAGTTTTTTTTACTTAAGTTCAGATATTTAAAGAGGTAGCTGAGACGGGTTTATTGCTCATATAGCTCAGTCGGTAGAGCACTTCCTTGGTAAGGAAGAGGTCACCGGTTCAAATCCGGTTATGAGCTCCACTTTTTGAATTTTAATTAATGGTTATTGATATTAACAAATCATTGAGGAGTAACTTCAATGTCCAAGGAAAAATTTGAACGCACGAAGCCGCACATAAATGTCGGAACAATTGG
>CAYMPA010000082.1:0-13122 GCA_964392105.1 uncultured Enterobacteriaceae bacterium | reverse complement strand
GATCAGGTTGAACCCTGTTTTAAGAAAGTGTCAGATTAAGTCTGAGCTACTATATATTAGTACATCCTTGTACGTCATTTGTTCTCATTAAATAATCAACAAGATCGGTTTTATTCAACTACACCACTGGCTTAATAGGAACACTTCCCGGTAAGCTGTTCATATCACAATTAGATTTGATTAAAAACCAAAACAATTATTGATCCATGTCATTGAATTATCAGCGATCTGTTGAATAATATTAATAACGGATTAATGGATTGCAATTGGCATACACGTTGCGATGCATTTCGCACAAAATATTAAAAGGAGATATATCCAATGAAACAAATAATCACTTTAATGACAATGCTTATGCTGGCACTGTTTTCTTTCTCTGTATTTGCGGGCCATGACGGACACAGCGGCCATGGTAGTTTACATAAATGCCTGAAATCCGCATCTGCAATCAAGGAAGGGTATTATGCAAAACTTGAATACCTGACTTTAACAGACAGGGGTAGCAAAACCTATGAAATTGAAATACATGATAAGGATGGTTTGGAATGGGAATTGATGTGTGATATATCAGCCGGCACCATTTACGAGATAGAACGTGAAGTCGAGTCAGCATCTGATCCCCTGTTTAAGAAAAACATGAAAGTCAATGAAGATACTGCTAAAAAAACAGCGCTTGCACTTTATCCAGGAAAAGTTGTACATACTGAATACGAAATTGAAGCAAACGGTGCATCATCTTACGAGTTTGATATCTTTGAAAAACCCGGGGTGACATACAAAGTTGAAGTGGATGCTGCAACTGGCGAGATCGTTGAAGTCTCTATAGAAAAATGGGACATCGGTCGGGAGTCTCACGAATAGATAAATAATTACTGCAAACGTCACTCAGACATAAATTGTAATTTGTGAAGCCCATTAACAGCGATTGCTGTGAGTGGGCTTTTCTTTATACAAAACCACGGTTTTTCTGCATTTCATTAGAATCAGTCGATAATCCTATAAAAACATTTTTTGTCATTAATTTCAGAGCCATATGCGGGATAATAATGCCCTTCTTGCACATATTACCCAGTCAAAATATCCTCAAGTTTTATTCTGAAGAGACGATATATCATGTGATGATTCCAGAATGATTTTATCCACATTTCAGTCTGCCGGAGGTCGGTTATGACAACAGCGTTGGTCGTAAATGAAAGCCATGACACAAGTCAGAATCTTATAGATGTACTCAGTAGCCAATATTCCGACTGGGACATGATTGGCGTAGATAAATACGAAGATGCGATTGAAAAGATACAAAATGAGCCAATCGATATCATGGCGCTGGATTCACAATTACCATGTAAGGATTGCCAGAAATTATCTGCAACGCTTCATGATAAACAACCGGATGCAAAAATTTATATCGCGATGAAAGACCGTCGAAACAATACAGATTATTCGAGGGTAATGGATCGGGGTTTGATTTTAGTCCCGTCCTAGTTACCATGAGTATAAACTTTAAAGCTTATATTCTCTCAAGACATATAAGCGAGGAGTATTAGTACCTCCGCAAAAGAAGAATTAGTATCAAGGCTCAATAGTTATATAAAATTAAATGGGCCATAGTTATTGTTAAACATCAATATTGATTTCGACCCTTTATTATTTGTTTTAGAAATATTAAATAAATCTGTTTTTGCTTAAAACTGTTAGCTATTATTGGTTACTCCTTTTAACCTCTCCGCATCTTCTTCCAGTGCTTTACCCAGAAAATCAAATACCGTTCGAATCCGTGCCCTGCTGTTTATTTCCGCATGGGTGACCAGCCAAATTTCCCGTGCATAGTAAAATTTCTTAATTAACACACGACGTAGATCCGGATACTGATCAGCGGTTACACAGCAAAGTGCACTACATCCTAAACCTGCGCGAGTCGCTTCGACGATTTCCACGTGGCTATTCGAACGATGCCGGATGTTATCCTGGATAAATAATGATTCTAATTTTTTAACCTGAGGTGTACACCCCATTTCTTCGTCAAACCCTACATGATAGTGGCTTTTTAAATCTCTAGTTCGCTCAGGTATACCATGCTCATCCAGATAGGATTGGCTCGCATAGAGTCCAAAGTGCAACATCCCCACTTTACGACATATTAAATCTGGTTGCTCTGGGCGGGCGAGCCTGACGACAATATCCGCCTCTCTACGCAGCAGATTAACATTTCGGTTATCGATATTTACTTCAATCGCAAGATGTGGGAACTGCACATGGAATTTGCTCAGCTTTTGTGGCAGCCAGTTAATACCAAGATCTTCGACCAAGGAGATTCGTACATTTCCCTTGAGCTGCTGGTTAGCGCCGGTGGCGGTCCGTTCTATAGCCAGGGCTTCTTCTTCTATCCGCTTTGCATGGTTTAAAATGCTTTCACCAACCTTTGTTAATGACAGTCCCTGGGCTGTTCTATTAAACAACACCGCACCAAGCTGCTGTTCCAATTGCTCTATCCTGCGCCCGACTGTGGGTTGGCTTATGTTCAGGCGTCGTGCTGCCGCAGAAAGACTTCCCGTCTCTGCCACCGTTACAACATCTTGTAATGCCCGCCAATCCATATCTATATTTAAACCTGGCCTATTCAAATATTTATATCATCTAAACGTTTTTTGGTGAAGACTATTCATATATATATAGCATAATTACATCATAAATTCACTCTTTAAAGAGATCCGAACATGAAACAGACATTGAACCGAATCGGCTTAGTACTCATCCTCGTGTTAGCCTATACCAGCATAGCTCGGGCGGATCATGCTATTGATCAGCGTGAACTCTATTGGTTTACATCCAGTACTTCCGGTTTACTCAACCGTAGCAGTGTAGAACTGGCAACAAAACACGTTAACCGTGGGATTCGGTTTGCGATTAAAGCGATGGAGAAAAAGTTAAACCCGATGGATGAGCTAATAGCTAACCATAATCTATGTATAGCCTATTTAGCTTCTGATAAAACAGAGTTGGCAACACAGTACTGTGCCCGTGCTTTTGAGCTTGCACAGGGCCCTTTCAGTGTCGTAAAGCTTCGAGGCGCTTATCAATTACAAGGGATAGATGTGAATAATAATACGCAAATAACATTATCCCCCGTGCAAGTGATAGTCAGTAATATTCTGCAACAAAAATCAGGAACACGCCTTACACTGTTGATGAAATAATAAAAGTAGAGGCCAGATCTTTTTTTACATTCATACTTTCAAGAACCTGAATATACTAAATATCAATGCAATATTGGCAGACATGACAGAACTATTAAATTAAATCTTTTTAACAAAAATACTCAGTGGTATTGGTAAAGGAATTTGTATAACAATTAAAGGGAACAGATTTGTTACTAATCAATCCGATTCCTTGCTTGGCAAAGGTTCAAGGACAAGCTCCAGGTTTATGTTCTCTATTTTTTTAGATCCTACCCACTGGGTGACCAATTTGTTATACCCTTCTGCATGGACAATAAAATGAATATGGGGAACAGGTGCCCCCGGCCATTCTGTTTCAAATTCAAATTTTCCATTTGTGTCAGATAACAAATAGGCGCGTAGTTCATCGACATATTTGCTATTTGAATTGGTCTGCCAGTGCTCAATCCGGGCATTTTCAATCGCTGAACAGTCTTTTGCAGATAAAACAGTTCCTTTTATATTCAGTCCATGTCCGATATTTATTTTTTGTTGTGTTATGGGTTTGTTGTGTGTGCCTGGAGACATTTGCTCAGTTGGTATACAGGTTTCACCCAAAACGTGAGGTGAAATCAGGATGAAATTGAAAAAGATACAGCCTAAACAACATATATCTTTTCGTTTATACATGGTTCAGAATTCTCCAGTTTCAATAATATCAAAAGACCCAATATGACGTGCATGGATGCCAGGTAATAGAAAACGTCTGGAACAGGTTTTCGAGCTCAAGAACGTCCGATTGATGTATTATTAAGAATAGACCACATTTCATTCATCATACATATGGCGTTATGATGAATACTATAATATTTTAACTAATATTAATGATCGATTTCTGAAGAATAAATCGGGACAATAATTTCGGATGATTTTTTTACACGCGGCTATAACAGGAAACTATTATGAAATATGACAATATTCTGCAAACTATCGGTAATACACCTCATATTCGTATCAATCGACTTTTCCGGGACGAAATTGAAGTCTGGATGAAAGCAGAAAGCTTTAATCCCTGTAGCAGTATTAAGGATCGTATTGCAATGTCCATGGTCGAAGATGCCGAAGAAAAAGGACTGATTAATAAAGACACTGTAATTATTGAACCTACTTCCGGGAATACCGGTATCGGACTGGCATTGGTAGCTGCAGTCAAAGGTTATCGCTTGATACTCACCATGCCGGAATCGATGTCGATTGAACGACGTAAATACATGACGGCATTTGGCGCCGAACTGGTATTAACACCAAAAGAACTCGGCATGGGCGGTACCATTACCAAGGCAAATGAGTTACTGGAAGAAACACCAAATGCATGGATGCCTCAACAGTTTCAAAACCCGGCGAATGTGCAGGTGCATAAAGACACTACTGCCCAAGAAATCCTGGCTGATTTCCCGGAAGGTCTTGATTATTTGATTACCGGTGTTGGTACAGGTGGTCATATCACGGGTTGTGCCGAAGTATTAAAAGAGAAATTTTCCAATCTACAAGTCTTTGCCGTAGAACCTGAAAAATCTCCGGTGATTAGCGGTGGCGAAAAAGGACTGCATCGTTTACAGGGAATTGGCGCAGGTTTTGTCCCCGATGTACTTAACGTTGATATTCTCGACGGAACGATACAAGTTTCAGAAGAAGATGCCTTTGAGATGGCACGTCGTTGTACTAAAGAAGAAGGCATATTCATTGGTATTTCATCCGGTGGAACCCTGGCAGCATTAAAGCAAAAAGAAAGTGAAATGGCCGCAGGTAGTCGCGTATTGATCTTCAGTTATGATACCGGAGAACGTTATTTATCGATTGAAGATTTGTTTTAAAATAGTCGTCTTTACATTAATGTAGGGACACAGATCAATAGAATCTAAAGGTCAACTATCGATTAATTTACATATAACAGATTCATTGACCTACGCTTGTTGATTGTATTTCTGTCCTTCGTTTTAATTCCTTTCTATATATAAATTGATCTGGATCAATTAAATACATAGCATATGTTGTATATATTCCGAAGTCCTGTCCAGCAAGTTCAGGAAGAAATTACATCTAAAGATTTTAACCAGTCTTTTCACTCTGGTGAGAAGCTTGTACGTGCCACAATATTAATTAGGGAGGATCTCCTCAATGACTCTTACCGGGGAACAGAAGAAAGAATTTAATGATAAAGGATTTATAGTAATAAAAAGTTTTTTTGACCCGGAAGTCATACAAAAGGTATCCGACTGGCTTGATAAATTAAAGGGCGAACAGGATGTCCAGGGTAAAGAGGCCAAATATTTTGAAAAGAGTCCTGTTACCAACGAGAATATCCTGGTCAGGGCCGAATATCTTCTGGGGGAACATAATCCTGAGATAACCAGTCTTCTAATTTCACAAAGGACTATTGATTGTTTGACAGATCTGTTAGGCGAGGATCCTATCTTGTTCAAGGAAAAAGTTAATTACAAGATGCCTGGATGCAGACCGGACAAACTACATCAGGACCAGGCCGCAGGCTGGAATGCCTATACTGATTTTTTCATATCCATGGGCATCATTGTGGATGCGAACAGAAAAGATAATGCAGCCCTGAGTTTTATGAACTCAGGCAATTATAAAAAAGAACTCATGACTGAAGAATGGAAACCACTGACAGAGGACGATCCTCCCTACCAACCAGAAGATGAATACATATTGCTGGAGGCAGATCCGGGCGACATTATTTTCTTCGATTGTTACGTCCCCCACGGATCGCCGGCAAATAACAGCAACAGGAGCAGACGAAATATTTTTCTGACTTTCAACAAGCAATCAGATGGTGATATGAGAGAAAAATACTATCAGGAAAAGTGGCAGAATTATCCACCCAATCAAATCGATGAGGCCCGAACACAAGAGTCATTCAGAGTATAAAATATGATGTCGTCATCATTAGAGCGAGGCCGACCGGGATTGCCTTTGTACATTTATTGGCAAGTACTGAATTAATTGTATTAATTATTTAGGGACTGTAGCGAGAGTGAGGTCAGGAAAACTCCACCGTATCATGTGATCGCTACATTTTATGGTCTATTATTAGACTATGTTGTTTAATCAAAAATATCACTGGGTCTCCAGACTGTTCAAAACACTGTTAGTCTGTTTTTTTATCCTTTCTTCAAGTCCCAGCTATGCTGGCTACTACAAAGGCCACCATTATGGACATGGCTATGGTCATCATGGTTATCGGCATTACCCTCATAACTACGGACACCGCTATGGATATCGACATGGGTATCGCGGGCACTACGGTGTTCACGCTCATGTCAGTGGAGATGCGGGTTATGTGATTCTTGGGATATTAGGAGTTGCTGTACTATCTCACATCATCAGTAACAATAATTATCGGCAGAAGCAGTACCGAAGGACACATTCTTACTACCAACCAAAACTTTATAAACCATCCAGGCAAACTGAACAGGTCATTACCTATAAGAAAACTGTCACAAAACCAACTTACTTTTATGATCTAAATGAGGGATGGGATTGGTTAGCTAAAGATAACGCAGGCTATGCACTTGATATATTTGCCATTCAATCACAACAAAACCTGAATTCCGGAATTCCTAAAGTTGGATTCGCCATTGCAGCAGCATCAAACGGTGATACGGATAGAGCAACACGTGCAATGCGCAAGGCAATACGAATTGATGCTACTGCTCTGGATAAGATAAATATCAATAATATTAAACCAACGATAGAAGCATTATCTGAAAACTATAAGTTGATTTTAAATAACAATACTAATAATACTGATAATGCCTTTATGATAGCGGTGCTTGCATACTTGCAACAGGATTATGCAACTGCAAATGATATGATTACAGAGAATGATCAGAGCCAAAGCGCAATCAATCTGAGAGAATTGATAAAAAGATCGGAATAGGCAAACCTGCCGTTTTAAGCGGGTTTATTTACCTGGCTAAGCAGGTAAAAATCCTTAATTAAGATTAATGTGTTATTGGCTATTGTTAAAAATACTTTAGCGAAAACTATGTTCATTATTGAACATAGTTTACTATAACTACTAATAACAAGATCTCTGGGGCTGTCATTATGGAAAAACTTATCCCGCTGGAAGATGCCACTTCGAATGAAAAATCCGTATTGGATTACGTTAGAGGCATGCAGTTTTTTTCTGAATTAGATCAAGATGAATTAGTTTCAGTAACGCAATGGATTAAAGCATACAAAGCTAAATCAGGCACAACTGTTTTTGAAGAAGGCAGTCAATCACCTCATCTTTGCCTGATTGCAGAAGGTGAGATATCTATTTTCAAGGAAATATCAGATTCAGAATATTTAAAGGTTGCAGATATAAAAGCTGGAGGATCGATTGGAGAGATGGGAATACTGGATGGCAAACCTGTATCCGCTTCTGCCATAGCCTCTGTTGATTCGGTTGTCTTTATCATATCAGGCGAAGATTTTGAAAAACTGGTCTCTGAAAATGAAAAGCTTGGTGTTAAATTATTATGGAAGATCGGAAAAATAATCAGTTTACGTTTAAGAAAAACAACCGGCCTGCTCGCAGAAATTTCTATCTCAAAATCAGATGATAATTGAATCTATACTAAATTCTAATCATGGAACAAAGTGCTGATAAATCTCCACGAATATCCCGAATTTCCTGGGGAAAAATGATTGTTGAAGGTGTAGGTTTTGGTAAAGATTTTAAACTCTGGCCTGGCGGTGGTCGCAAATGGGACTGGAATGAAACCAACACTCATCATGCTCCCGGCATACAACCTGCCGACGTGGAAGAGTTAATCAATCACGGCACAAAAGAAATTGTTTTATCCCGCGGTATGCTACTGGCATTACAAACCTGTAAAGAAACAATAGAACTGCTAGAAAAAAAAGATATTACATTTCATATACTGGAAACCAGGAAAGCATCGTTTTTTTATAATAAATTAATCGATGATGGTATAGCAGTTGGCGGACTATTTCATTCAACTTGCTAAACCTAGAAACCGCAATTGACAACTCTTTGCTCCTCGGCTTTGGCTTCCTGCTCACACTCCTTACCTACGTCCCTGTAGGCAAATGAGCCTACAAAACGTGTAATCAAGCGATTAGGCGGTCTCAACTAAAAAATGAAGTTCTAAAATACGATTAGTTTTTGGTTTACAACTCATCATTCTGCTTTAGTGCCGATCAACTACGGTTTCTAGGTTCGACCATTTGATTCATTCTTTCACCAGTATTACATTTACGGCTTTAACCAGTATTCTGAGTTGATCTCCTTCTTTAATATCTAAATCTTCCAATGTCTCCAGTGTCAAGACTGAACTCATAGATGCCTCTGCTTTTACATCAAGATTGACTTGTGCCATCACACTACCGCGTTTAATTTCGTTAACCGTTCCAATCAATTGGTTTTTTGCACCATACTTCATAACTATGCTCCAATTAGTAAATTAAATAATCATATTGAGCATAGACGTAATAATAGAAATTACAAATCGCCTTTGAAAAAAACAGGGATAGCGGTACTGTTTTACCGCTATCCCTTAAGTCTTGCCGAATAATATTCAGTTTAGGGGAGATGGGAGGAGTGCAAATTATTCAGCAAGTGACTAAACTCCTGTTATCAAACAACCTTTGAACACTAGATACCTGTTTAAAAAAATTCCCTGCTTGTTCGGGGAGAAGTGACCCATGGTTCATCCATAGGCGCCATCACTTGCTTTGGTTTTAAACATACTCCCATGGCCAGGCTATAGGCCAAGATAGGATTATCCAACTGGTTCTTCCATACTAATTGAATTGCCTGGAATGCACGGTGTTTCATATTATCTGGAACAGGTGCACTCTCAACTAACTCCAGGATGTCCTGAAGCACAGCACCACGACTGTAAGTATCCGCTGCTTGATATGCATCCTCGGCGAATAACTCACAGGAATGTGTCATGTGGTTTCTGGCGGTGTAATCAATACCCTGCCCAATAACGGGTTGGGCAATTAACATTAACCATACTGTTAAATTGGCAATTAAGGTTTTCATTTTACTGTCTCATGTTTTCTATGAGCCTCCGGTTTTATTTAAGGTTTAAATTACCCAAGCAATTGATTGCTAATCTATTTACTTGGTTTTCGTCACTTTGGAATTCCTGTCCACACACACATCCTACAATTCATCCTTGACTCGCCGCTCCTGCGCATCCATGCACTTCGCTGCACGACCGCCATGGATGGCGGAAGTGTCGAAAATGCAGGAGCAATTTTCGACGAAGTCCTTCCATGGACAAGCGCCGCTCCTGCGCATCCATGCACCCGCGGCATACAGTCCTTCCATGGACAAGCGCCGCTCCTGCGCATCCATGCACCCGCGGCATACAGTCCTTCCATGGACATAAAAAAAGGCCGCTGGTTTGTCACCTGCGGCCTTTTCGGGATACTACTTAAATCTTTAAACTATCAGATCATTAAAATCCACTGACGCACAAGCGCATATAGCCACCGCAAAGATCGGTGCGGTGCCAAATAAATACCTGTTTTGTCATATAGTTCATATTCATGGGAGCGCGATATTCTTCCTATTTTAAGTCCATGTCAAGCTTTTAGCCTGATAAATACATTTAATTTACGCGTTACACTAGCTATTAGTTTCTTTATTAAAATAAAAGTTCCCTGCTAACACAGTCCCATTATTCAAATACCAATTAGTTGAAATAGAAATAAACTATTTTCTCTACTTTTTATCGTACAGGCATTCAATGTATATGCCCGTTTATTTTTCATTAACTTTTTTTGTTTTCCTCTGCTTTTCTTCCATACATCTTCCATAATTTTCTTGAAAGTGCGCGCGCTTGTGTCAGCTCATCGGGTTTAAGATGAGATCCAATTTCATCACGAAGCTGTTCGGCAGATTTGAAACCTGCTGCAGCAACAATACCTGTCCAGGCATAGGCTTGAATATAATCTTGCTCAACTTGTTCACCTGAATAATACATTGTCCCCAGCTTATATTGAGCTATGAGATGCTTATCCTTTGCCGCTTTGTTAAACCACTCTAAAGCTTCAGCGTTATCTTGTGGGACACCCAAGCCCTTCTGATACATATTAATGAGATTGCTTTGTGATGCTAAATAACCCTGGTCTGCGGCTTTACGATACCAGTTAATGGCAACGTTATAGTCCTTTGTCATACCACGACCATTTTCGTACATCACACCTAGATCGTGTTGTGCACTGGCCTTACCTTGTTCTGCAGCTTTGCGATACCATTTGGCTGCTTCCCTGTAATCCTGGTTAACACCTATACCATCATGAAACATATATCCGATATTTGCTTCAGCCTCAGCATTCCCTTGTACAGCGGCTTTACGGGCCCATTTCATTGCTTCCCAATAATCTCGTTTCACACCCATGCCTTGAATATAAAGTTGGGCTAACCTGATTTGAGATGCAGCAATTCCTTTATCTGCTGCTTTGCGATACCACTTTGATGCCTCATGATAATCTTGCTCAACACCTAATGCTCTTTCATACATCAAACCAAGCTCATTTTGAGCTCTAATATCTCCGGAATTTGCTAAAGAAGAAAATATTTTGAAGGCAGTTTCATAATCACGAGCTTGATAAGCTTCAGCTGCAATATCGTATTCTGATTGTCCGCAGGCTGATACTAATATCACTAATATTATTGTAAAGAAACGTTTCATTTCATATGAGTTATATAGACAGGGCTCATTTTAACTTATTGATATAAACAATGAAGAATTATTATAAATAGTTATATTACTTGAAAATTCTAATTAATTTAAAATACTGTATTTACATCAGGCATTATTTTTAATTTTAAGTGCTTTTGATATTTCAACTTGTTGTCCATCATCAGGCATTATTTTTACGAGATGCCCTGGTTTTAGATACCAGAGAGTTGTTCCATGTCGGTTTATATCATTAGGTAGATCAACAACAACATAGTTACCAGAAATCATACAACCAAATCGATCACATCCTGTAATTTGTGATTCACTAACGGCAACAATGCCAATATGTCCAATAATTTCAGGATTGTATATAGAATTGATTAATAACACTAAATCGCCATTTTCAAAGTACTGCACTTCAAATACCTCATTAACATAAGCTGTCTATAATAATAGAAGAAATTTTGACAGTTACTTACATGGATTTAACCATAAAATGACCTTATTTTTAGCTGATCTTGTACTGATCATTCATGCGCTATTCATAGTCTTTGTTATTTTTGGAGGTTTATTTGTATTGAAATGGCATAGAATGATATGGGTACATATCCCTTGTGCAATTTGGGGAACATTAATTGAATTCTTTGGCTGGATATGCCCTTTAACGTACCTTGAGCATTACCTTCGTGAATACAGCAAGTTAAACCACTATGAAGGTGGTTTCATCCAGCACTACATTATACCTATTATCTATCCCCCTGGATTAACGACTGACATGCAAATGTTACTCGGCATCCTTGTCATCGTTATTAATCTGGTTGTCTATGGTATCGTATGGCGAAACTGGAAAAAGGATAATGTATTTATATAAAAAGAAAAGATACAACAATAATAATAAATATTACGGCACCAATTAATATCATTTTATTAATTGGTGCTGATTTTTCTACTGAATTTATTTCTTTCTGTTTTTCGTTTACTTTTACTTTAGCACTTGCTTCTGCTTCTGGAATATTATTTGACTCTTCTGGTTCATCAATTTCTTCCATTTCTTCTGATAATTCAGATTCAGCTGTTTCGGAATAAGGTTGACAACACATTTCGCCAATAAATTGTTCTCCATTAGCTCCCCAATAGACTTCAACCATTTCCGGAAGTTTTTGTGTATCAACAAGATCTGAAGAATTAAACGTCGCTTTCAAACTGTTTTCAACAGCACCATAACCATAGATATAAAGAAACTCATCTGTGCCGGGTACTTTGATATGTAATTCATCTAACAAGAGATTTTGTGGCAGTGGTGGTTTTGTTGTAATTATTGCATCAATATTTCCGGCAGACTCGCCCTCAGCATGAATCAGACTATCCTTAAATTCAAAAGTGACAGCTTCTCCATCAACTGTAACTGAATATTCTTTATCCATTTAGTGACCTCACCCCCTGATTAACAATAAAATTATCATATTTTGAATTGATTCTTAAATAACTACATTATATTTTCAAGATAATACTGATTTAATTTGTTCTTTCATGTGCGATGCAGCATCCGATTACTTATATACAAATAATTATTTTGTACCAACAGTATAAACAGAGAACATATATACTAGCGCAAACAATACAAAGACCAGCATTTCAAATAATATGTTCTGGCACCCTGATATATGGATTTTTCATCATGGTAATTACTTTAGTAAAAGTGATTTCTAGCTAATCTTCTTCGACTGCTGGTTTATAGGCTGAGATTAATTCCTTTTGTGTTTTTGCAGAAACTGGATCGTTGTGGCTAAAACTGATTGAAAACGTCCCCTCACCTCCTGTCATTGACTTTAATTGTGATTGATAACTATCCAGTTCACTGAGTGGTACAATTCCTGTAATAGATGTTATGTCACGTTTCATCGTTGAAGTGTTAGTAATTCTTCCTCGTTTGCCGGAAAGATCGGCTGAGATATCCCCCATCGATTCACTTGGTGCGGTAATGGTGATTTCGACTATGGGTTCCAGAACTACCGGCTTTGCCTTTTTAACTGCATCAATGAATGCCTTTTTACCTGCGGTCAAAAATGCGATTTCTTTTGAATCTACAGAATGATGTTTGCCATCATATATCGATACTCTGATATCAAGTAATGGATAACCTGCAATGACACCTTCATCAAGCGCCTGGTGTATTCCTTTTTCAATAGCCGGGATAAATTGTCTGGGAATCACACCACCAACGATCTGATTCA
>CAYMPA010000081.1:0-13304 GCA_964392105.1 uncultured Enterobacteriaceae bacterium | reverse complement strand
CTGACGCAGCTACCATGAATAATTTATAAAGAATGGCACATTGAATCGCGGACATAATTGCCTGAAGCGATTTTGTGTGTTAACCCCAAAGGGGTGAACCTCAGGGAAGAGGTGAACAAAAAGTGCATTATTAAAGATGCCCTCAAGTTGGAATACGGCCATTCATAGACTATACTTCGCATCCTTCAAAACGTTCTGAGGAGCGCTGCGACAACAGCTAATCCTGTTGCCAGGCTCAGTCGTAACAGTTAAAAACCGCGCTCGCTTAATTTTTAAAAAACTAAGCGAGTTGACGTCCTACAATTAAAAGTCAATCGCATTAGTAAGTGACAAGCGAAATGACAGATAAAACAGAACAATTAAAACAACTCATGGCAGAACGCATCCTGATCCTGGATGGCGCTATGGGTACGATGATTCAGTCTTATAAACTGGAAGAAGCAGATTATCGTGGTGATCGGTTTAAAGACCACCCTTGTGATCTCAAGGGCAATAATGATCTCCTGTCGATAACCAAACCGGACATCATCAAGGCAATTCACAAGGCTTATTTTGAAGTCGGTTCCGATATCGTCGAAACCAATACCTTTAACTCAACTTCCATCGCCATGGCCGATTACCAGATGGAAGACCTGGTCTACGAATTAAATAAGGAAGGTGCGGCTCTCGCGCGTACTGTCGCTGATGATTTCGAGAAGAAAACAAAATCAACAAAGTTTGTAGCAGGTGTGCTCGGCCCGACCAACCGGACCTGTACGATCTCACCCGATGTAAACAAACCCGGCTTTCGCAATATCGCCTATGAAGATCTGGTAGATGCCTATACCGAGGCAGTACGCGGCTTGATCGACGGTGGTTCTGACCTGATTCTGGTCGAAACCATCTTCGATACCCTGAATGCCAAGGCTGCCTTGTTCGCCATCGACCAATATTACGAAGAACACGGAATCCAGCTGCCGATCATGATCTCTGGCACGATTACCGATGCCTCAGGCCGGACTCTTTCGGGACAAACGACCGAGGCCTTCTGGAATTCAGTCCGACATGCCAATCCACTGACAGTAGGTCTTAATTGTGCATTAGGTCCCAATGACTTACGTCAATATATTGAAGAACTTTCTAGCTTTTCACAGTGCTACATTAGTGCCCATCCTAACGCCGGATTACCGAATGAATTCGGTGAATATGACCTTGATGCCGGCACCATGGCGGAACATATCAAAGAATGGGCTAATTCTGGCCTATTGAATATCGTCGGTGGTTGTTGCGGTACCTCTCCGGCCCATATCAAGGTGATGGCCGATATTGTCAGCGATATTGCCCCCAGAAAACTACCCGATCTGCCTGTTTACCAAAGACTCAGTGGCCTGGAACCGTTCAATATCACACCGGAAGTAAATTTCGTGAATGTTGGTGAGCGCACCAATGTCGCAGGGTCACCAAAATTCCTGAAATTGATCAAGGAAGAAGAAAACCTGGAGGCGGCACTCGATGTTGCTCGCCAACAAGTTGAAAACGGTGCACAGGTGATCGATATCTGTATGGATGAAGGCATGCTCGAATCCGAGCAGTTAATGGCCAACTTCCTGAAACTGATCGCCTCCGAACCGGATATCAGCCGTGTCCCGATCATGATCGACTCTTCAAAATGGAGTGTCATTGAAGCCGGCCTGCGTTGTGTTCAGGGTAAAGGCATCGTCAATTCCATCAGCCTGAAAGAAGGTGAAGAAAAATTCATCGAACATGCCAAATTGGTAAGACGATATGGTGCGGCTGTGGTTGTCATGGCCTTTGATGAAACAGGTCAGGCCGATAGTACTGATCGAAGATTTGAAGTATGCAAACGCTCCTATGACCTCCTGGTCAACAAGGTTGGCTTTCCACCAGAAGACATCATCTTTGATCCAAACATCCTGACAGTTGCAACCGGTATGGAAGAACACAATAACTATGCCGTGTCCTTCTTTGAAGCAACACGTTTAATAAAAGAACACCTGCCCCATGCATTGGTGAGTGGTGGACTAAGTAACGTATCGTTTTCCTTCCGCGGTAATAACCCGGTACGTGAAGCGATGCATGCCGCATTTCTGTATCACGGTATTCAGTCCGGACTGGACATGGGCATTGTTAATGCGGGACAACTCGGTATCTATTATGAAATTCCAAAAGACCTGTTAGAAAAGATCGAAGACGTTTTGTTAAACCGTCACGATGATGCCACTGATCACCTGGTTGAGTTTGCAGAGACAGTTAAAGAAGGCGCAACAAAAGAAAAGAAAGTTGATCTTGAATGGCGCAAAGGCTGCATTGGTGAACGACTCACCCATGCCCTGGTTAAAGGTATCGCTGAGTACATCGAAGAAGATACTGAAGAAGCACGACAACAATCAGAAAAACCATTACATGTGATCGAAGGCCCGTTAATGGATGGCATGAATGTCGTCGGTGATCTGTTTGGTTCCGGCAAGATGTTCTTGCCGCAAGTCGTCAAAAGCGCACGCGTCATGAAAAAAGCAGTTGCCTATCTCATGCCGTTTATTGAAGCAGAGACAGGTGGCGGAGAAATACAAAGCAACGGCAAGATCATCATGGCGACGGTTAAAGGTGACGTGCATGACATTGGCAAGAACATTGTTGGCGTTGTTTTGCAGTGTAATAACTATGAAGTTATCGATCTCGGCGTCATGGTACCCGCGCAAAAGATCCTGGATGCCGCTCGCGAACAAAAGGCCGACATCATTGGATTAAGCGGACTTATCACACCGTCGTTGGATGAAATGGTGCATATCGCCAAGGAAATGCAACGCCAGGACTTTGCCTTGCCAATAATGATCGGCGGCGCAACGACATCTCGAGCGCATACAGCAGTAAAAATAGATCCGGACTATGAACATCCCGTCATATATGTAAAAGATGCATCACGTGCCGTGGGCGTATCAACAAAATTACTCAGTGTTGATATGAAAGAAGACTTTACCAAAGAAATACAGTCAGAATACGACACCGTGCGTGAACGCCATAAAGGCAAACAAGCCAAGACAAACTGGTTAACACTTGAAGAGGCACGACACAATCGCTTAGCCATCGAATGGGCAGACTACACACCAACTGTTCCGAATAAACTGGGCATTGAAGTCTTTGATGATTATCCCCTGGATAAGTTAGCCGAATGTATCGACTGGACGCCCTTTTTCATTGCATGGGAACTGGCAGGAAAGTATCCAAGAATATTAAGCGATGATGTTGTTGGTGAAGAAGCAACACATTTATATAACGATGCCAAAACCATGCTGGAAAAGATCATTAATGAAAAATGGTTTACGGCTAAAGGCGTGTATGGCCTCTTCCCGGCAAACTCCATTGGCCATGATGATGTTGAAGTCTATACCAATGAAAAAAGGGACGGACTGTTAACGACAATCCATTCCTTACGACAACAAATACAAAAGCCACCTGGCCAAGCCAATTTTGCACTGGCGGATTTTATTGCACCAGAAGAAACCCATGTAAAAGATTACTTCGGTGCCTTTGCTGTTGCCGCAGGTTTCGGTATGGAAGATCGCGTTAAACAATTTGAAGACGATCATGATGACTACAGTGCCATTATGTTAAAGGCACTCGCCGATCGTTTTGCAGAAGCTTTTGCCGAGCGTTTACATGAAAGAGTGAGGAAAGAATTCTGGGGGTATGCCTCAGATGAAGTACTCAATAATGAGGAGTTAATCAGTGAATCCTATCAAGGCATCCGCCCTGCCCCAGGTTATCCCGCTTGCCCTGATCATACCGAGAAGGCATTACTCTGGGATCTGCTTGAGGTTGAAGAGAATACCGGAATAAAAATTACAGAATCATTCGCCATGTATCCCACAGCCGCGGTATCTGGCTGGTACTTTTCACACCCCAAATCAAGGTACTTCGGATTAGGTAAGATTAATAAAGATCAAGTCGAAGATTATTCTCATAGAAAGGCAATGAGTAGAACACAAGTAGAACGTTGGTTGATGCCAAACTTAGGATATGATCCTGAAACTAGTGACTGAGAATAGTCTTTAATTACGACCTACAGCGACCGGCCCCGATGCTTGAAAGTTTATTTAATTAGTCTAATATTACTATGTATACATAAGATTACAGGTAATTACAATGACAGGAAAAGTAGCCTCCGTAAGAATGGAAGAAAAAAAGTTGCAACGTATTGATAAATTAGCGAAAACTACGAATCGATCTCGTGGTTGGCTGATTAATCAGGCCGTTGATCGATATCTTGAATATGAAGAATGGTACCTAAGGGCTGTCGAGGCTGGCATGGAAGACATAAAAGCGGGCCGTATCATTTCACACGGAGAACTCAAAAAGGATTGGGAGAATAAACTTGAGCGTTCAATGGACTGAGAAATCGTCCCAAGATTTAAACCATATTGAAGAATACATAAGAGAAGAAAATCCTAAGGCAGCAATAACAACGATATTAAATATTATCAATTCTGCTGAAACACAATTATCAAAACATCCAGCAATTGGTAGACCGGGTCGCCATCCTCAAACACGAGAGTTAATCATTGCTGATACGCCTTATATCATTCCCTACCAAATCATCGGCGAAACGGTATATCTATTACGTGTAATTCATAGCTCTATGCAATGGCCGGATGAATTGCAATAACCAACATTAAAAACATCCATTAACTAATTTGGGAACATTTATCTGCTGTAGGTGGTAGAACTGCACTTGGAGCGTACAGACAAGCAATTAGCAGTGCGCACATAGGAAGGGTATGATGTATAGGGCGTTCTCTATGAATGGCGGAAGAATGGGGCATCTGAATATTCTTTGAATTAATACAGTTAAACCTATAGATTGGCTTAGATAAGCATGCTTGATAGTGCTGTAATTGGCGTTGGACATGTTGGGAAATATCATGTCGAAAAATATATGGCGCTGCCAGATTTTAATCTCGCTGCAGTTGTCGATACAAATCTTGATCTTGCTAAACGAGTGGCAAGTAAATTCGGTTGTGCAGCACTTACAGATTACCGCGAACTTATTGGCAAAGTTAACGCAGTAAGTATCGCCGTACCAACTAACTTACATTTTGAGATTGCTCGTAACTTCCTTGATGCTGGCAGCCATGTTCTCATCGAGAAACCTATAACTGAAACCGTAGAACAAGCAAGTAAACTCATTGAATTAGCAAACGCCAAAAACCAAATATTACAGGTTGGTCACATCGAACGATTTAATGTTGCAATGTTTGGATTAGATTTCTCCACACTCAAGCCCCGGTTTATTGAATCTTATCGAATATCACCATTCACACAGCGAAGTAATGATGTGAATGTCATATTGGATCTGATGATTCATGATATTGACATTATCTTGGACATTGTTGATTCAGACATAATAAGTATCGACGCAAATGGAGCTTCGGTAATAACCGATATGCTGGATATCGCTAATGCACGTATTACCTTCCAAAATGGCTGTGTTACAAATATAACAGCGAGCAGGGTAAGCTTTAAAAGAGAACGGAAAATTCGACTATTCACCCCTGATTCCTATATTTCTTTAGATCTCCAAAACAACGTAATGAAAAAATACTCCATTGCTGAAAGCAAGGATAATTCCGATATTAAAGATATACATTGTGAGGAGATCAAACATGAGAACGGTGATGCACTT
Organism: uncultured Enterobacteriaceae bacterium; assembly: GCA_964392105.1. Lineage (GTDB taxonomy): Bacteria > Pseudomonadota > Gammaproteobacteria > Eutrophobiales > Eutrophobiaceae > UBA7359. The sequence goes on along the minus strand of CAYMPA010000081.1, from coordinate 7,624 downwards.
CTCGATGAGATAAAGGATTTCCAACAGTGTATTCAATTGGGTAATGAGCCAATCGTATCTGGCAAGTCAGGACAACGGGCCCTGGAAACTGCCATTAGAATTACCGAGTTAATCAACAAATAAATTGTGACGGGCGATAAAAAGGATAATAACAACGATACTCTTCCATTTGTTGATCTTACCCATCAACACAAAGATGTAGAAGAGGAAATACTTCGATGCATCCACAAGGTAATAAACAGTGGTAAATTTATCCTGGATGAAAATGTCACTGCATTCGAAAGCGAAGTAGCAGAATATTTAGAAGTAGAGTTCGCAGTCGGTGTAGCATCGGGAACTGATGCCCTTCAACTGGCATTGATTGCCCTGGATATCGGTGAAGGTGACGAAGTCATAACGACCCCTTTCAGCTTTATTGCCACTGTAGAAGTCATCCGACACGTTGGCGCTAAACCGGTATTCGTGGATATTGACCCCAGGACGTTCAATTTGTCCACAGACCACGTCGAGGCAGTGATAACCGATAGAACCGCTGCAATCATGCCGGCCCATATCTTTGGCCAACCATCGGATATATCTGAACTATCAACAATATGTAAGCGTTACAACATCAAACTTATCGAGGACTGCTGTCAGTCTTTTGGAGCTGTTTTCAATGGAGAAAAAACAGGAGCGTTCGGTGATGCCGGAGGATTTAGCTTTTACCCGAGTAAAAATCTGGGTGCGCTGGGAGATGGTGGTATAGTCGTCACAAAGCATAAGGATGTTGCCGATAAGATCCGCATGCTGCGTAATCACGGCTCAACTTCATCCAATCAATACGTACTCCTGGGCTTCAACAGCCGCTTGGATGAAATTCAGGCTGCAGTACTGAGAGAGAAATTAAAGAAAATTGATATATATAACAGCAGACGTCGTGAAATCGCACATCAATATAGTCAATTTTTGGACACCCTTCCTATCGTTATACCCTACGAAGATCCAAGAGGTACCCATATTTTTAATCAGTACACGATCCTCTCAGAACAACGTGATGACATTGCCAGTGCCCTTAAATCCCAAAATATCGCATCTGCCATTTATTATCCGGTCCCGTTACATAAACAACCTGTAATAAATAAAGATCAGCCAGATCTGGTTTTACCAATCGCAGAAGATGTAACGAAGCGATGTATATCATTACCGATCTATCCTGGACTCCAGGAAGAATGCATACAAACAATATCGGCAGCGATAAGGACAGTGTTTGAACATTAAATACAAGTTGCGTATACGTCTCGCCACCAGCATTAATGGTCTATACTTTTCACATCCGGATTCACGTTATTTTGGATTGGGGAAGGTTAATAAAGATAAAATAAAAGATGACGTATAGGGACATACCAATGTCGCGGTGATATGGATATCAAGAAGCGACCGATGTGCAGGACGACATAACTAACCCTGAATGATCGAAAAAAAACAAGGAGGTTTTCTGAATGTCTTCTATATTCCGATATATATTTACTGTTTCAAATAGGGATTATTTTTTCCCATCCCTCTTGACAATATACGGCATTGCCGTATATTGACTAATGTACAGCTTCATAGAAACGCGGTTATTTAGCCGCCTTGTTCAGGAATATCTGTCTGATGAGGAGTATCGGAAACTCCAGATGGCTCTTATGGAAAATTCCGAAGCCGGCGATGTTGTTCCCGGATCGGGCGGTGTGCGTAAACTCCGCTGGCGTGCCCCAGGACGCGGGAAACGTGGCGGTTACAGAATTATTTATTTTGTGAAAGCTTCGCCCCGCATCATCTGGATGCTGACGATGTATCCAAAAAATAAGGTGGCAAATATTCCTGCACATGTATTACGACAGATTCGCGAGGAAATTGAAAATGACTAAACGCAAACGTAATATCGGAAACGAAATACTCGAAGGGTTGCGAGAAATCAAGAGTGGCCAACATGGCCGCGTTTTTAATATACCTGACGTTGCGGAAATCCGTAAGAAAACCGGATTATCACAAGCACGCTTTGCTCAACTGCTGGGAGTGTCCGTCCGTACATTGCAGGATTGGGAACAAGGCCGACGCAGCCCATCGGGTGCTGCCCGCACTTTGCTCATGATTGCAGACAAAAACCCAAATGCGATACTGGAGGTAGCCTGACTCGTATTTTCAAGTATTTCGACCCCTTGAATCATAATATGAATCGATAGGGTCAGTTTCGATTGATTCTCCATTCTTGAATATAGAATTGGTATAATTCATCTGTTTGCAGAACTCGTGAGGTAAGATGAAACCATTTACAGTCATAGCCATTGTTGTATTTTCTCTGGTTAGCCTTTTACATCTGTTACGTTATTTCCTAGGCTGGGAAGTCATTATTAATTCTGTAACAATACCGATGTGGGTCAGCCTACTTGGATTTGTTATCGCGGGTGGTCTGGCCTTCATGCTTTGGCGCGAAATGAAGTCGTAAAAATAAAGCGGACAGTTTTATTTAATTCCCTTACTCGGCTCTGGCTTCCTGCTTCGCTCTACCTCCTGCGTCCATGCAGTCGTACTCTCATTAATATCTCGATATACTCATAACCCTATATAATAAACAAACAACTTAAATGTGGGGCCGTAGCTCAGCTGGGAGAGCGTCGCGTTCGCAATGCGAAGGTCGGGAGTTCGATCCTCCTCGGCTCCACCAAATGACTGACTTCTCCGTACAGTCGTATTCTCACTCAATATCCCTATATACTCATAAGGGGATTAAAGAGTAGTTTTATTTTAACCACTTATCTTTCTTGCTTTGTTCTTCTTCACTTTATTATAGCCTGCCTATGGCTGTTGTAGTTGTCCGATTTTAATCAATTATAAACACTCTTTCTCAAGCCATATTAATCCTGTCTGACACTTCATTTATCTAACAATCTTAACAACCAAGATTATGTTAAGACACACTTTTTTGGGTATAAATGAATGTGTCATATATACCCAATTAGGGTGATTCTAAAATAAGCGAAATCAGTTAGATTTAATACATATTAAAGAAAATATACTTAAGCCAATTATTTCAGGGGGAGATGTTGGTTCAAATTATTCTATATATAATTTTTCAGAAAACTTTGTGGAAACGTGCGTTTCACTTTAGTAAGCCTTTTGTGTTTAAGCCTTTATTTACAAGTATTATTTGAAGTTAGCAGGCATCTACTGTGATATTTCAAATAACTTCATCTGTTGACAAAGGCGGTGAAAACCTTAAACAGTTCATTCGTTTCATTCAGTTTACATTCAATGCATTTCATTCTTTCCTCTTCCTCAAGGTAAATGGTATTTCAGTTAAATAATATGGAGACAGCTATGGCTAAGATTACATCTAGAACTAAAAAAGTAGCCGGTAAAAATCGGATTCTTAACGTTCGTAGTGACCCGCCCGATATTCGCGATCGCATGTATGAACCGGCATTGATTCAGTTGAAGGAAAAAGTTGATAACAGTGGAACACATATTCTCGATCAATATCAAGAAGGTGCCTGTACAGCTTTTGGTTTAGCCGCAGTTATTAATCTTCTCAATACAAAAAGAAAATATAAATTTAAAGCCAGCAGCAGAATGCTTTATGAAATGGCAAAAAAACATGATGAATGGCCTGGTGAAGACTATGAGGGTTCGAGTTGTAGAGGTGCCATTAGAGGATGGAAGAACATGGGCGTCTGCAGTGATGCTCTCTGGCCATATATTGTAAATAAGCCTGGCAAACTAACTATTGTTCGCGCTTATGCTGCGCGAGAAAATACTCTGGGTGCCTATTATCGATTAAGGCCAGAAGTTAATGATTATCATGCGGCATTAAACGAGGTAGGTGCCATTTATGTTTCCGCAGATGTGCATACAGGATGGTTTAATCCTAAGCCGAATAAAAAAAATGAAACGGCTACTATACAACCCGGCCCAGTAAAGGAAGGCGGACACGCTTTCGCAATAGTTGGTTACAATAAAGAGGGGTTTATTGTTCAAAACTCATGGGGGGAACCATGGGGAACTAATGGTTTTGCAATCTGGTTATACGAAGATTGGATAGAAAATATTTATGATGGCTGGGTTTTTCGTCTTGCTATTCCCACGCCACAAATTTTTGGTCGCACCTCCTCTTCAGGCTCAGAATCTGGTGCTGAATTTGGAGGTCGAGCACCTAAACGATTAGAAATTGCAGGTCATTTTGTTCACTTTGATGATGGGAAATTAAAACCACGTGGTGATTATTGGAGTACAAAGGATGATGTCAAACTAACTGCGGATAGGATTAAAGATATAACATCTGAAAGTATTTCATCCACAAATAATTATGACCATTTATTAATCTATGCCCACGGTGGTCTGAATTCCACTAAAGCTTCTGCCAAACGGATTTCTGCATTAAAAGAAGGATTTAAACGTAATGGGATTTATCCATTTCATATTATGTACGACACAGGATTGATAGAAGAAATTAAAGATTCTGTAACACGTGCATTTAAGCGTTCTGATAATCGAGCAGAAGGATTTTTGAGTGATATAAAAGATAAAATCGTAGAACGTAGCGATACTCTCATAGAAGATACAGTACGAAAACCTGTTACCGCAATTTGGGACGAGATGAAACGAGATGCCAGATTACCCTATGTAGTAAATAATAGTCCACAGATTAGCGATGGTTTATTTGTTATTAAAACATTCGCGGATGCCTTAAAAGGGACGCATCTTAAAATACATCTTGCCGGGCATAGTACCGGTGCTGTTTTGCTTGGTCATTTATTAGACGCACTTAATACACTAAATATTCCCAATCTCATCGATAGTTGCAGTCTCATGGCACCAGCCTGCACAGTAGATTTTTACAAAGAACATTATGCCCCACGCTTAGGTGCACAGGGTGCAAATTCGATGAAAATTAAACTACCTAATCTGGACATCTATAACCTCACTAATCAATTAGAGTTAGACGACAACGTGGTTTATGTTTATCGAAAGTCACTATTATATCTCGTCTCTCATGCATTAGAACGGCAAATAAACAAACCTATATTAGGTATGGAACGCTATTCAAAAAAGATAAAGACGAAAACAGGATTGAAACTACATTATTCAAACGGCAAATCTGGAGTTACTACAAGTACATCACACGGCGGTTTTGATAATGATGCAAAAACCATGAATAGCATTATGAAAAGAATACTGGGTAAAACACCACCTCATCCGTTCACTCAGGATGAAATGAAAGGATATTAAATATACTTTCAAATAAATAACCAAAGAGGAATAACATGAATAATTGTATGTTTAGAATATACAAACCAATAAGCCTTATATTATGTGTTCTATTAAGTGCTTGTGCTAACAATGAAATCAAACCCGGATTAAACGATACCGCACAACACACAGGGACAATTTCCTTACTACGTGTAGATGATGCCTGGCATTTTGATAAGTCGAAACGGCATACGTACCATATTGGTGAAGGGATAGCAAAATCAGGCTCTCGCTTTGTCCCGGTCAGGCATGAAGGGGAGATAGCCGGCTTAGATACACCGGATCGGATCATTACCAAGGATGATTACATTAGTCTGACATTAAAGTCAGGCTTCATTAAATATTTCCGTGAACCAGGCTGCAAGAGCATAGGCAGTGACGGATTATTAACAGCAGCAATTGGCGAAAGATTATGCAAGGGCGAAATTGCAATCGTTCTATCGTTTGATGATGGTAAACAAGTAAAAGAAAACTTGTTGATATATTCAGCTCAGGGACAAACCCTGGGGTCCCCTCTTGCATTAGATGATTGGCCTGTCGTTGGTCCAGTGAAGATAGAAGGTGATACCTTGTTGGTTCGTTTAGTCGTTATTGAACTGGATAAGAGAGAGAATGAACAGGCACGGCAGGTTGTCCGTTTTCTTACTTCAACAATTACAGCATTACAGCCTCAAGCTGGTCCTGTACTGGAAATCACACAAAAGATAACAGATGCATTAATCAACGCCAATCAGAATGACATCATTGCGGATACACGGTTTTCATTGCAACGGGTTGGTCAGGGAAATATCGTTACTAGAAATGCTTTGCTTTATGGTAAATATATCCTCATACAGCAGGAAGATCCGCTTGCGGACAGTAATATAGAAACAGTATCACCACACAGCCTGAACCCTTTGGTGTTGCATGAGTTGAGGTACGATCTACACTCCGATCGGTTATATAAAATATATCCCTATGATATTGAACCTTGTGGTGATAACAGTGTTGGCCCCATAGACTGGAGTAAATTCGCATTTGGTGCGGCATGTGAAGGGAATGATGCTGATTTAAATAGAGCTTCGGCAATACAAATACGAATAGATAAGCTCGGTTTCGATAAAAAGTCGCTGGGAACTTATGATACATGGGCAAGCCAGGATGAAGCATTCTACCAGGCATTATCAGAAAGTTGCCGGGCACTATCCGGTAGTAAAGTTGAAGACCCTACCCCTGATACTGGTTGGATCGATGACGATTATACTCACGTACTTAGAAAAGTGTGCCCTAAAACCTTTACAAATGACGATCTTTTCAGATTTGAATATCCCGCTGTCTTATTTCCCGATGCTAATATATTGTTAGCCGGTTACCCTTTACACACTCATCTGATTTTTTCAATTGATAAAAGCATCCCTCGAACAAAACGATTCGACGAGCAATTTGCGGATTTCAACAAATTTTTAGAAGATGAAGTCAAGGCCGCCCAATCTGAAAATAAACTGGCAGAGATAGATAAACTTATAAAAGAAGTACGTAAAGAAGTAACAAAGCAAGAAAGTCTATTTAAAAAAGTCAGTCAACTCGGTCCAAGTAAACCGGATACTAAATTAGCCTACGATAAAACATGTAAGTTATGGTCATCTGGCCTCATGCCAGTAGGAACACCTCCCAAGGAACCCGAGCAAGGACTCGCAGCACCGATATATAACGAAATATTCCACATTACCGGAAAATCATTTGACCAATCAAATGAAATCACTGAATTCCTAACATCTGAGGGGAAATGCACCATTGATACAACAAAAAGAACCTGCCAATGTCCCTAATTTATTCAAAAGTGTAAAGAACAAGGAGTAAAGGGACGGAGTAAACCTACCCCGGTTTGACGGATACTTTTAATGTTTCCTAATGAGTAAACTTCTCTATTTTGCTTATGGATCTAATTTACTTCCTAGTTGGTTAACAAGCCGTGTCACCTCTGTTGCACCGATTTCCAATGCATCATTAAATAATTGGAAGCTTTATTTTCATAAGCAAAGTGATGATGGATCAGCTAAATGCAATATAATTAAGACTGATTTATCATGTGATGTAGTTCATGGCACAATCTATAGTTTTAATTCTGACGAAAAAGAAAAATTAAATGTAGCTGAAGGCGGATATGAACCTGTAAAGATGCAGATCGGTATATATGATGATGTTCTTGTTTATTTAGCTAAAACAGAGAAAATTAATAACAATCTACCAATTTATACTTGGTACCATGATATTGTACTAGCTGGTGCTCAGTTTCATGATCTACCAATAACATATATTGAATATCACTGCTGTCCCATAAACTTGAATCAAAAAAGGCTTAAACCTCAGTAAGTTG
>CAYMPA010000080.1:0-13670 GCA_964392105.1 uncultured Enterobacteriaceae bacterium | reverse complement strand
GCGTAGTCACAACAGGGATGTTGTGTCTGCGCGACCCGTCGTTACTGATTACTGACGAGGGTAGCCGCAGGCCATGACATTCGGGTGCCCTTCTCTTTGGTTACTTTCTCTTGGGCACGTAAGAGAAAGTAACACGCTATCAAGCGTAACCAAATTTAAAAATGAAACTAGTAATTAAAGATCACAATAAATATTAAACCTGTTCCCTTAACGTCGTATCATCTTCATGTGTAGGCCAGACATTAATCAATGCCTTTACCAGAGTTGCTAATGGGATAGCAAAGAACACGCCCCAGAATCCCCACAATCCGCCGAAAACAAGAATCGCAACAATAATCGCAACCGGGTGTAGATTGACCGCTTCAGAAAACAGGATGGGAACAAGGACATTTCCATCGAGAAACTGGATAACAAAATAACATGTCATTAGCCATGCGAAATCCGATGTAATACCCCACTGGAAATAAGCAACAAAGGCAATCGGCAAAGTGACAACAGCTGCACCGATATACGGTATTAATACAGATAAGCCCACTAACATTGCTAAAAGTGAGGCGTAGTTGAGGCCTAATATGACAAAGAGAATGTATGAAACGCCACCGACAATAATAATCTCATTGAATTTACCACGTACATAATTACCAATCTGTGCATCCATCTCTGTCCAAATCTCATTAACCAGTTGTCTTTCCTTTGGCAGGAAACGACCCAGCCAATCAAGGATCATGTTCTTGTCTTTAAGAAAAAAGAAAATCATTAATGGCACAAGTATCAGATAAACGAGCACAGTAATAATTGCCGGTATTGAAGCAACTGAAATTGACAATACATTTCTACCAAGTTGACTGACACCCTGGCGAATGGTAACGATTAATTGACCGATATAGTCTTCTGATATCAACTCAGGATATTGTTCGGGCAATTGAAGTAATAAATCCTGTCCATTGTTTATCATCTCAGGGACTTCCTGGAAAAATTGACTCACCTGTTTAGAAAGCAATGGCATCAAGCCAAATAAAATGAATACCATGAAAGCTACGAACAGGAGATAAACCAGATTTACTGCCCAAATACGTGGAAACCTTTTTCTTTGTAGTTTTGTTACCGCACCTTCAAGTAAGTAAGCAATAACCAGCGCCGCCAGTAATGGTGCCAACATTTTACCCATCGTTATTAATACGATCACACTAATAACCAACAAGACGACCAATAATGAAGCTTGTGGATCAGTAAAGTAGCGTCTATACCACGTACTAATAAAATCGAACATTAATTTTATTCTGGATTAGTTATTATTCAGATCATCATAGCTGTATCTTGTTGTTATGTCAGTACAATAAACTGTATGAAAAGAATATAAATCGTGTGAAATATATTATTTTGAAATGCCAAATTTAGAAAATAAACCACAATTTTCCGAACAGATTAAATCCTGGGGAACCGAATTAGGCTTTCAACAAGTTGGTATCACCACTACTGTACTGGAAGAAGATGAAACCTATCTCATTAACTGGCTTAAACAGGGACGACATGGTGAGATGGATTACATGCAAAAGCATGGTACTAAACGTAGCCGTCCCGGCGATCTTGTACCTGGAACTATGAGTGTTATCTCAGTTAGAATGGATTACTTGCCTCCTTCAAGTAAACACCCCATGCAGGTATTGAATAACAATGAACTTGCTTATGTATCTCGTTATGCAACGGGTCGTGACTATCACAAATTAATGCGTCAACGTCTACAAAAGTTAGCAAATAAAATTGAAAATCAGTACGGCGAATTTGGATATCGCTGCTTTGTTGACAGCGCACCTGTATTGGAAAAGGCATTAGCACGAAATGCCGGACTGGGATGGATTGGTAAACATAGTAATCTTATTAATCCTAAAGCAGGTTCCTGGTTTTTCCTGGGTGAGATATTTACAGATTTACCGCTTGATATAGACAAAACATTTACCAACCATCACTGTGGAACATGTAATGCGTGTATTGATATTTGTCCAACCGATGCGATTGTTGCTCCCATGCAAGTAGATGCGCGCCGCTGTATTTCCTATCTGACAATAGAACTACGTAGTTCTATTCCTGAAGAATTTCGCAAGATGATTGGTAATCGTGTTTATGGTTGCGATGATTGCCAATTGATTTGCCCCTGGAACAAGTTTACCAAGAATACAGAAGAAGATGATTTCCGGGTACGGCATGGGCTGGATGCACCAACATTAGTTGAATTATTTGCCTGGACAGAAACAGAATTTTTAACGAATACTGAAGGCTCAGCGATAAGAAGAATCGGCTATGAGTGTTGGTCAAGAAATATTGCTGTAGGATTAGGAAATGCCCCTGCTTCAGATAAGATCATTAATGCCCTTTTATTACGCCGTGATGATCCATCAGAGTTGGTACGTGAACATGTTGCATGGGCTCTCACCCAACATAATATAAACCCGGTTAATTAACACTTGTTAACTATCCGGAAAAGATTGTTTCCGTTTCAACATTGAACACGGTTCCATCAACGCTCATAACACGTACCTTCATGCCCGCTGGCATATCTGGACCTTTCACCTTCCAGATCGAATCATCGACCTTGACCTTACCCACACCATTTACAATGGGTTCTTCTAACGTAAAGGTCCGTCCAACATATTGTTCACCACGACGATTCAAACTGGGTTCATCTTTTTTTGACGGGTTTAATTTTTGATGACGCTTATAAAGCAGTAGTGTTACGACAGACAGTACACCAAAGATAATAATCTGGATTAATAATGGCATGGTTGGTATTGCATACAACAACAAACCAACAACAAAGGCCGAAATACCCATCCACAAAAAATATGCCGCCGGGAGAACCATCTCAAGAATGACCATCACCACCGCGGCTATAAGCCAATACCAAAACTCAACCTGATCTAACCATTCCATAACTTACTCCTTACACCTGAGTAGAAGATTTATCATCTTTACCAAAAGTTTCTTTGGCAATCTCGGTAATACCTGCTAATGCCCCGATGACATTACTTGCCTCCAATGGCATTAACACTACCTTTTGATTTGGAGAAATTGCAATCTCTTTTAATGCCTCAACATATTTTGTTGCAACAAAATAATTTACGGCTTGAATATCGCCTGTTGCTATCGCATTGGAAACTTCTGTCGTAGCCTTCGCTTCAGCTTGTGCCAGACGTTCCCTTGCTTCTGCATCACGAAATGCCGATTCTTTGCGTCCTTCCGCCTCAAGGATCGCGGCCTTTTTCTCGCCATCTGCCTCTAGAATAGCTGCCTGCTTCAGACCTTCTGCTTCAAGAATTGCGGCACGTTTATCACGCTCTGCTTTCATTTGTCTGGCCATGGAATCAACCAGGTCCTTTGGTGGCGAAATATCCTTGATCTCGATACGCGTTACCTTGACACCCCAGGGGCCCGTGGCCTCATCAACCACATGTAATAATTGCGCATTGATCTTGTCACGTTGTGAAAGCAGTTCATCAAGGTCCATCGACCCCATAACCGTACGAATATTGGTCATCGTCAGGTTCAGGATGGCCCTTGTAAGATTATTTACTTCATAGGCGGCCTGAGCGGCATTCAATACCTGGAAGAACACCACACCATCGACCCGCACCATCGCGTTATCCCTGGTGATGACTTCTTGTGATGGAACATCGACAACCGTTTCCATCATATTCATCTTGGCGCCAATTTCATCAAAGACCGGAATAATAAAATGCAATCCTGGTCGTAGCGTACGTGTATATTCACCAAAACGTTCAACTGTATATTCATAACCTTGCGGGACAGTCTTCACCATCATGAAAAAACCCACAACAACAAAAATCAAAACACCAAAAGTAAATAATGATCCGATCGTCATAGCTCAGCTCCCTGTATGATTTATCAGTTTATATTGTTATATATTCTCATTTAATAAAACGTATCGTATAAGGATATCGGTAGCGCACATCTTCATTTACATTAATAGATGCAAATATGATCACAACAAATTACTGCAATAAGCATCGTTTATTGAAAGTTGAGCGATTCTCTTCCCTGGTCATCAATAAATGGCATTTCGTCTTTTTTATTAGCCATATAATTAGTGGGTCAAGGACACTGCCAAAGGGAATCAGATAGCCAGAAAAAGCAAAAAGATGACAGAACGTATCCCATAGTCGCTCATCTTTATCTGGTGTAACCATTGCTTCAATTTCCTGAGTCATACCTGTCTCCTGAATGAACAGCGTGTGAAATTCAGATGAATTTTATCCTTGCTGTAAACATTATCACTCCATACCGGGTTTGTCCCTAGAGAATCACTGCTTATTAAATGTTTCGTCGTTATTTTCAACATTCCCGTCAAAATCTTCGTCAACCATAATAGATACTCCCGGTGCTGCTTTATCAAGCCAGCCACGAACTCGCTTAATCAGAACATCTTCCATCTTATTAAAGTAGTGATCAGCCCCTTCAATCTCGATTTGTGTATATTGACGGTTATTGCCCTTTTTTGCGGCGAGCCGACGATCCGGTGCCTGCTTAATCACCTTTTTGAAATCGCGACTACCATAAATATCCAGTACGGGTATTTTTGATTTTTCAATCAAACCCAGTAAATCAATCGATGGTTTTACAAATGCATAGTCCTGTAAACCAACCGCAACCAGGGCCATGACCTTTTGTTTTTCTTCTTTCTCAAGATAAGCGAGTGTACTTGCGGCACCAAAACTATGGCCTATAACGACAATATTCAGGAATTTACGTTCACGCAATAACCGTACTGCGGCCTTAATCCGTTCAGCAGTCTGTTGCAGTGTTTTCCCGTAATCTTCGATCTGGTTTTCCGGTGCAATAACAGGAAGCTGGATCGATAAGGTTGTCCATCCATGCTCTGGTAATGTCCTCCGGATTGGTGATATGGTTTGCGGCCAATCAGCATGGCCGCCCATTGCATGCAAAATAATCGCCGCACCGTGTGCAACCTCACTGGTCTGACTGGTATAAAGGGCCAGGAAATTTTCACCTTCAGCATCGAGCCAAAGCACTTCTGTTGCTTTTGCTTCCTCCATCAGTTTTTCAGTAATTTGTTTCTCCCGCTCCCGATCTATCATATCGGCACACAGAGGCAATATATTTGTCAGCAGCAAGAAAAAAACCATGCTCAATTGATATATCTGTTTCATAGTCGTCTATTTAACCTCAACTTCATTAATTAGCAACAAGTGCGAACGCCATGGATCTCGGTACCCCCTTGAGGGGTGTGGCGGAAGTGCAGATTAAGCAGGACACTTACAGGGAAGTAAGCGGTAGAGAAAGTCAGGAACATTTTCTCGAACAATAATCTGCCGCACACAATGGCACCAAACTCCAGCCAACTCGTGCAACAAGTGGGTTATTCGGGTAAAGTTGCGCTCTTTGTTGGATATCCCTGAAAACAAACAGGTTATTATGATGCTAGATGCTGTAATCGCACCTTCAATATTGTCTGCTGATATGGCCCGGCTCGGTGAAGATACCGAAGCCGTTTTAGCAGCGGGCGCCGATTTTGTCCATGTTGATGTTATGGATAATCACTATGTGCCCAACCTGACCTTTGGCCCGGTTGTGGTCAAGGCCTTGCGTGATTTCGGTATAACGGCCCCTATAGATGTGCATTTAATGATCAAACCTGTAGATCGCATTATTCCGGACTTTGCCGAGGCAGGTGCAAGCTATATCACCATCCACCCGGAGGCATCGGAGCATATAGATCGTACATTACAATTGATTCGTGAAAGCGGTTGTCAGTCTGGACTGGTATTTAATCCGGCAACACCGCTTGATGTACTTGAACATGTTCTGGATAAGGTTGATATGATCTTGTTGATGTCGGTGAACCCGGGTTTTGGTGGACAATCATTTATTGATTCGGCTCTGGATAAACTTAAGGATGCCAGAAAAATAATTGATGATTCAAACTACGATATCCGTCTTGAGATAGATGGCGGTGTCAAGGTAGATAACATTCGTAATATAGCTGAAGCAGGAGCAGATACTTTTGTTGCCGGCTCTGCAATTTTTGGAAGCGACGATTACCAGGCAACGATCACATCGATGCGAGAACAGCTGGCTTTAGTTAACACCTGATTTATCACTCTTTACCTTATGCCGATTAAAACACCAGAATTGGTTTTGCTTGATCTTGACGGAACACTAGTCGACACGATACCTGATCTCGCCCATTCAATTAATAAAACCTTGCTTGAATTATCAATGCCCGAAAGGGATATCAACAGTATCCGTAACTGGATAGGAGATGGGCTGGAAAAATTATTACATCGATCGATAACAAACGATATCAATGGTGAAGTAGAGTCAGCACTATTTGATGAAGCCTTTGCAATATTAATGACTGTTTATAGTGAAAACACGTGTACCTTGAGCACCTGTTATCCGGGTGTTCGTAAAGGGATAGAAAATTTAAAAGAAAAAGATATCAAGCTTGGCTGTGTCACTAACAAACGCGGACAGTTTGTCGGACCGATATTGGAAAAACTTGGCATTATGGATGATATGAGTATCGTGATTGCAGGCGATAACTTACCCAGGAAGAAGCCCGATCCGTTACCACTATTACACACCGCTTCACTCTTCGATAAAGATCCAGGGCGCTCATTAATGGTGGGTGATTCAGAAAGTGATGTTAAGGCAGCACGTGCTGCAGGCTTCCAAATCGTCTGTGTCAGTTATGGTTATAATCATGGACGCGATATCCGTGTAACAAATCCTGATGCTGTTATTGATTCAATCGCTGAACTGCCGAAACTTTTTCATTAAGAAAATGATTAACGAATCTGATTTTAATAAACTCGCAGAGCAAGGTTACAACCGTATACCCTTGATGCGCGAAGTATTGGCGGATCTCGATACGCCACTCAGCACTTACATGAAACTTTGTGCAGCTCCCTACTCTTATTTATTAGAATCAGTGCAAGGCGGTGAAAAGTGGGGACGTTATTCTATTATTGGCTTACCGGCAAAAAGGACCATTACTGCAACCGGAACACAAATTGTAATTAAAGAAAATGGTGATACTGTTGACAAATACAGTGTCGATGATCCACTCGCAGAAATTGAACGAATCCAGCAAACATACAAGGTCGCAGAAATTAACGGGATGCCACGATTTAATGGTGGTCTGGTCGGGTACTTTGGTTATGAAACGATTCGTTATATAGAACCGCGCCTAAATAAAAACATTAAAGAAGACCCTATTGGCTCACCGGATATCCTGTTAATGGTATCTGATGAAGTCGTCGTGCTTGATAATCTGAGTGGCAAGCTTTTTATTATTGTTCATGCAGATCCCGGCAACAATGATGCATTCTCAAATGCGCATAAAATACTAGATGGCCTGGTTGAGACACTTGCAAGCAAACAAATTAATAAGTTGCAAACGAATAGTTCACGTATTGTTGATGAAAACGATTTTGTTTCAGGTTTTAACCAATCAAACTACGAAGCAGCGGTCGATGTTATAAAGCAATACATCGTTGATGGTGATGCCATGCAGGTTGTATTATCACAACGACTCTCAATCCCCTTTGAATCTGAACCAATTTCTCTATATCGCGCACTACGTTGCCTTAATCCTTCACCTTATATGTATTTTCTTGATCTGGATGATTTCCAGATCGTGGGTTCATCGCCTGAGATACTGGTCCGACTTGAAGATGACATTGTCACGGTCAGACCAATCGCCGGAACACGTCCACGTGGGAAAACAGAAGAAGATGATTTAGCGCTTGAGAAAGATCTTTTACAGGATCCAAAAGAACTGGCTGAACATTTAATGTTAATCGATTTAGGACGAAATGACGTAGGCCGTGTCGCAGATATGGGTAGTGTTATCCTCACCGAAAAGATGATTATTGAACGCTATTCACATGTCATGCATATCGTATCCAATGTTACCGGAAAATTAAAAGTAGGAATGAGTGCGATTGATGTCTTACGTGCCACCTTCCCGGCTGGCACTGTTTCAGGCGCACCAAAGATTCGTGCAATGGAAATTATTGACGAACTTGAACCGGTAAAACGCGGTGTTTATTCAGGTGCGATCGGTTATTTATCCTGGAATGGTAATATGGATACCGCGATTGCAATACGCACTGCTGTCATTAAAGATAAGACCTTGCATATACAAGCTGGTGCAGGCATTGTCGCCGATTCGGTGCCAAGGAATGAATGGGACGAAACAATGAATAAAGGACGTGCTATTTTCAGGGCCGTCAGTCTGGCCGAGAAAGGCCTGGCATAATAAAGGTATTACCATGTTATTAATGATCGACAACTACGATTCCTTTACCTATAACCTGGTTCAGTATTTTGGTGAACTGGGACAAGACGTGCTTGTACATCGAAACGATAAAATTACAATTACAGAAATTGAAAAGTTATCACCCGATCATATTGTTATTTCGCCAGGCCCATGTACACCAAATGAGGCCGGGGTATCAATTGATATCATCAATCATTTCAAGGGAAATATTCCAATACTAGGTGTATGCCTGGGTCACCAGAGCATTGGTCAGGCACTTGGTGGCAAAATTATTCATGCTCATGACATCATGCATGGTAAGACATCGGATATTTACCATAACGGAACAGATGTCTTTAAAGGTTTTGAGAATCCTTTCACTGCAACCCGTTATCATTCATTGGTTGTTGAAAAAGATTCAATGCCGGATTGCTTTGAAATCACCGCATGGACAAATGATAAAGACGGAAATATGGATGAGATAATGGGCCTTAAGCATAAACACCTTGCGATATCGGGTGTACAGTTTCATCCGGAATCAATCCTGACTTCATATGGACATGAGTTGTTACAAAATTTCCTTAACAATAATTAAGGGTAATCCTAAAAATGTACTTTTTCCGCGATAGCGGCGTCAGCTCCGTACTCGAATCCTCATATATTACGATATACACTGCGGTTCTACATGCGATGCTTTCTTTCTCTAACGAAAAAAATTACTATTTTTAGGAAACCCTTTTGATTTTTAAATTATGTAACTTTTATAAAGATGGATATAAAAACAGCAATCAATGACCTTGTCAACGGTAATGACTTAAGCCGTGATGATATGCATACTGTTATGCAAATCATTATGCAAGGCGAGGCGACGTCTGCACAGATTGGTGGCTTACTGGTTGCGCTACGATTAAAAGGTGAAAGTGTTGATGAAATAACCGCTGCTGCTGAGGTCATGCGCGAATTGGCCACCAAGGTAACCGTAGACAAAACTAACCTGGTTGATACCTGTGGTACTGGTGGTGATGGTGCCAATACATTTAATATCTCTACCACATCAGCCTTTGTTGTTGCAGCCTGTGGTGCCAAGGTTGCCAAGCACGGTAATCGATCGGTATCAAGTAAATCAGGCAGTGCCGATGTGCTGGAAGCCGCCGGGATTAACCTGGAATTAAACACCGACCAGATAGTAAATTGTATAGAAAATGTCGGTATCGGTTTTATGTTTGCCCCGATGCATCACAGTGCAATGAAACATGCCATTGGCCCGCGCCGCGAACTTGGTATCCGTACCTTGTTTAATGTACTCGGCCCACTGACCAATCCCGCCAGCGCACCCAACCAGGTTATCGGTGTGTTTAGTAATGATTGGCTTGAACCGTTGGCCGAAACACTAAAACAACTTGGCAATAATCATGTATTGGTTGTTCATGCGGAAGACGGCCTGGATGAAATCAGTATTGCTACAAAGACCCATGTTGCAGAATTAAAAGATGGCCAGATCAAACATTACGAAATCACCCCGGAAGACTTCGGCATGGAAAAACTGGATATTGCAAAACTGGCCGTTAACGATATCGATGAAAGTTTAGCCATGATGCAATCGGTATTGAATAATACTGACGGTGCAGCAAAAGATGTCGTTTGCCTTAATGCTGGTGCAGCCATTTATGCTGCCGGACTCACCGAATCAATCCAGGATGGTGTTACAGAAGCAATAAAAGCCATCGAGTCTGGCGCAGCCAAACAAAAGCTGGAACAACTCATTCAACATAGCCAATCATTTTAAAAACCTGAATTAATATGCAACAGGAGACACCCGATATACTAAAATCCATACTCAATTATAAAACAGAGTATGTTGAACATGTAAAAAGAGGATCATCACTACAAGAGCTGAAACATAAAGCAGACGATTGCGCACCTGCACGCGGTTTTACCTATAAGCTGCTTAAAACAATTGAAGAAGGTAGACCCGGTGTCATTGCCGAAATTAAAAAGGCCTCACCCAGTCGCGGCATCATCCGTGAAGACTTTCAACCGGATACCATTGCCAAAAGTTATGCCGATGCCGGTGCCTGTTGTTTATCGGTATTAACTGATATTGAATTCTTTAAGGGTTCTGATGATTATCTGAAACAGGCGTATGATGCTTGTGAGTTACCCATCTTGCGTAAGGACTTTATGATCGACCCTTACCAGGTATACGAAGCAAAAGTCATTGGCGCAGATTGTATTTTAATTATTGTCTCTGCCTTGTCGGACATTCAGATGCAAGACCTGACCGGTGTTGCCAATGAGATTGGTCTGGATGTTTTGGTAGAAATACATGATCGCGAAGAACTGGAACGTGGACTGATGTTACGTACACCACTGATTGGCATTAATAATCGAGACCTGCATACGTTCGAAACCGATCTGGATACAACCCTTGGGCTGTTAACCGATGTTTTTCATGATCGTACTGTTGTTACGGAAAGTGGAATTCATACACAAGACGATATTAAATTAATGCGCAAGAATAACGTAAATGCTTTTCTTGTAGGGGAAGCCTTTATGAAGGCCGATGATCCTGGCGAGGAACTTAAACGTTTATTCTTCACTCATTAAACTCAAACTATCTACACATATATAAAACTGTGAGTTATCCTTGTTACTTTTTAATGGAGTATCTGTTTCTATGTTTGCACGTAGTATAAATCTTGTCTTAACTGTTTTTATTTCATCATTACTATTATTAAATTCAGCTATTGCTGACTCCGAAACATTAGAACTAATTTGGGAATTGGATGGTTTTAGTAACCCGGAATCAGTTGTCTATGACCCACAGCTCAATCATCTTTATGTTTCCAACGTCAATGGCTCACCTGTTGAAAAAGATGGTAACGGTTATATCTCCATCGTGTCGTTGGATGGCAAGATAATCAATGAAAAATGGATGACAGGATTGAATGCCCCAAAAGGACTGGCGATCTATGGCCGTACACTCTACACGGCAGATATTGATGAACTGGTGGCAATGAATATTAATACCGGGCGTATTATCAAGAAATACAAGGTAGAAGATGCAAAATTCCTGAATGATGTTACGGCTGCAGCGAATGGCGATATTTATGTATCAGACATGGTGTTGAATCGCATTCATCTATTAACGGAAGATGGTTTTAAAATCTGGATTGAATCAACCAAACTTGAATCACCCAATGGTTTACTGGCCTCTAATAACGACATCATTCTTGGAAGCTGGGGCAAGATGACCGATGGCTTCGATACTGATGTCCCTGGCCACTTAAAACGTATTTCAATTAAAGACAAAACGATCACCTCTATTGGTGACGGGACATCAGTAGGTAATCTTGATGGCGTAGAAGCTGATAAAGATGGTGGCTTCTATGTCACCGACTGGAAGAACGGAAAACTATTACAAATTAAACATACAGGTGAAGTGACCGTGTTACTCGAACTCAACCAGGGCAGCGCTGATCATGAGTTTATTATAGAAAAAGATCTCATGCTTATTCCGTTGATGAAAGATAACAAACTGCTTGCCTATATAGTTCATCATAAATAATTAACTCAAAGATCAATGCCACATTTGAAGAAAGGAAGTCCTGACAAGTGGGTCGAAGCCGACGCGCAAAAAGCGCGCGCGGTTCACCCAAAACGTTATGTGTTTAAGACAGAACCATGACCATAGAATTAAGAAAGAGAAATCCTGCATTAAATGAATACAAATCTTTACGTAATTCTATTGGCTGGTGGGACACTGATTCTGATGAAACCTACAAAGCACTGAATAATTCATTATTTTCTGTCGTGGCCTTAGAGAATAATGAAGTAGTCGGAATTGCAAGAGTAATAGGTGATGGTGGTTTATACTTTTATATACAAGATCTCATTGTAAATCATGACTATCAAAATAATGGGGTAGGAAAAGCATTAATGAAATAGATTATGGATTACATCGATGTTAATGCCTCAAATGGTGCATTTGTCGGTTTAATGTCTGGAAAAGGACTTGAAAGTTATTATAAGAATTATGGTTTTAACAATAGGCCCGATGATGCTCCTGGTATGTACTTAGTAATAAACAATGAAGACACATAACAAGAAATTCCATCGGAGTGCAAGAGACGCGCCCGCTGATTTATGACGTTAGGTTTTTATTAAAAAGTATTGCGACCTATTTTATTAGAAATACTACAACCAAAAAATAGAAATAATACAACCGATTGAAAAGAGGTGGAATAAAAGAATGTTGACTAAGTATGAGCATGAATTAGCCATTAACACTATACGGCGAAAAAAAATATTTTTAATTCTTTCATTTATAAGTGTAATTATTGGGTTCGGCTTGGCAGTATTTTACTCTTGGGAGGCATATACTCAGCCTAGATTCGATATCGGGATTCATTTTGTACTAGTTGTTTTAATCCTTTTAAATGCCAGGCAAAATTTACGTCAGTATAATCACGCAAAAATACTAGAAATTGTAATTTCAAGTAAAAGTATCAACACGAAACAAACCTAACAAGGCAAATTCACTCGGACGACAAAAAGCGTCGCTGCGCTCTGCTATATGCCGCTGGTGATTTGCGACGTTAGAGTTCAAATAAACCAAAATTGACATTCCTTAAATCATAAGTACAATGTACATATGAATAAGCTTAGATTTGAGTGGGATAAAAAGAAGGATAAAACAAACACCAAAAAGCATGGTGTAACCTTCGAAGAAGCTCGAACTGTATTCTATGATGAATACGCTATCCAGTACTTTGATCCCGATCATACTGAAGACGAAGATCGCTTTATTTTACTTGGTACGAGCTTTAAATCTAAAATCCTGGTAGTTTGTCACTGCTTTCGAGAAGCAGAAACAAAGGTACGGATTATCTCTGCAAGAAAAGCAGATAAAGATGAACAACAGGCATACTGGAGTGAAAGAAAATGAAAGACCATTATGACTTTTCAAAAATGAAGGGTAGAAAAAACCCTTATGTTAAATATCTCAAGCAACCAGTAACTATGCGCCTGGATTGTGACTCTGTTGATTATTTTAAATCTTTATCAGAAGAATCTGGTATTCCATATCAAACGCTAATTAATTTGTATTTACGTGATTGCGCAATGACTCATCGTAAACTAAAAATGCAGTGGCAATCTTAAATAAATTCTGACAATTAGCTCAACATTGACCATTTTATACGCCGCTTCGTTGCACTCCGCTCTGTATAAAATGGCAAGTTAGCAAAGTCGTTAGGCGCTAAATATATTTAATCACAATCGAGAGAAATTTATGAATGAAGAAATTAAAGCGGTAAGAATTGGATTGTTTTTAGTTATGTTGACCCTAATATTTGGAATAGGGTTAGGT
>CAYMPA010000079.1:0-13695 GCA_964392105.1 uncultured Enterobacteriaceae bacterium | reverse complement strand
ATCAACTTACTGAGGTTTAAGCCTTTTTTGATTCAAGTTTATGGGACAGCAGTGACTTTGTTTAAAAAGTTAACGTAACAGCAATGATTTAATGTATCACTTTATTTGTTACTGGCTGACATATACCAGGGACGTTTCCATATACCCCGGTCAAACATTCGTTCAGTGGCCTGCGATACAATTTCATCGTTTTCAGCATGCTTGAGTGGCGCTTGAGTCAGGCAGCGGTTTTGTTCATACAGAGGTTCATCGTATATAAGGCGGAATTGTTCTGTTCGCAGATCTTTCATCCAATTACCCCAACGTGATCGGGCACGGTACTGACGTAATGCTTCGACATCAATAATAGCACCTGCATAAGAAGCGCAACCTCCGGCCTTGTGGTTGGAAATAACACGTCCCTGATAATCGACGATCATGGAATTTCCTCCGAAGGTGTCTATGGGGAATTGTGATTCCGGCACAGGTAAATATGCAGCCGGGTTAGGTGCAACAATATACATTGTATTATCAAGTGCGCGGGCGCGGTTTTGAATTTCCCATAAGCCATTTGCCACGTAGGGTTCCGGGTAACTTGGCCGATAAACGATCTCAGCACCATTCATCGCCAGACCGCGTGCGGTCTCTGGATAACTGCCTTCCATGCAAACGATGCAGCCGATTCTGCCAATCTCGGTATCCGTCACCGGATAAAATGCATCGAGACCGGTACCGTACAGCTCTGTCCACCGGTCCCAAACGTCGTGTGGTACTGTTGAATGTTCGCGTGCGAAGACTTGTACTTTGTAATGTTTGTGAATTACTTCACCTTTAGGATCGATTACGAATGCACAGTTAAAGAAACGTTCGGGAAACTCGGGGTGTTTAGCCTTTGCCTGGGCAATAATGAAAGTATCCAGGTCTCTTGCAAGATCACCAAGATACTCCGTTTCCTTACCCGGTATATCGATTGCTGATTTTTCAACATATTCAACGTGGTCCCAATCGAATATCTCGTCCGTAAAACCCTGCAATGCGCCTTCCGGGATCGTAATCAATCGCACAGGAAGGTCTATCGCCGAAAGCCAGACTGCAGCCCGGCATACTTCAGCTATATGATCGAGATTACGCACAATATCTTCCCGTTTATGTGCGCCTTGTAAAACAGGTTGTAGCGCAAGCGCCATGTATTGCTCAACAATTTTGGCATTATTGGTCATAAAAATATTCTCCTGAGCGGATATAAACTTTTACTCATTTTTGTGTAATAACCAACAAGGCACAATCACCCGTTCGGGTAGTTGCACTATCTTAATGTTTTGACAAAATCACTTACTAAAACATGGTGTTGTTAACTGTAAAACAGGTAGTTCTTAAACTGTAAATATGAAGGAGTAATCATGATTAATGTCGGATGTGTTTTATATAAGCAGCGCGAAGAGCCGGACTCACTTACAGCAAAATGGTGTCATCCTTATTTTGGCGAAGGCGTATTTGGCACGGGCCTCGCGACAGGGGGACCTACCGAGGGGTATGTGGGTCGTTACCATATACGTTATTTTGATGCTGATGGTAATGAAATTGCAGGCTTTGAATTAGACATTAAAAAAGAGTGTGAATATTACGAACTGGAATGGTTTGATAACGGAGAAATTCTTGATCGGGGTATTGGCATGGAAGTGTCAGATGGACTGGTAGCAGGTTGGAGGCGTATCGATGATGCACCACCGCAACCATTTGAGACACAAGAACAGGGATAGTGTTGATTGAATCGCAAATCCAGGAGTGAGGCATGAAGAAGCTGATATTGAAGGTACGGCTGCTCTGCACTGTTGCGATAGTGTTTTTTGTTAATCCTGTATTATCAAATGAGGTAAAATCGCTGACATCCGACAGTGATGATTTTCAAACCATCCTGAAAGCAACAAAGGCTTATTACGCTGCCTGGTCGTATACAAAAAATGATACGGTTTATGATCAGGCCGGGCGTTATTATTCAAAAAATCCAGACAATGTTTATTGGGATCCTCTGCCTCCTCTGGAGGGTCATCGAGGTTGGGATGAATACCGGAATGTTATAAAGAATGTCTGGATACCCGCTGGAATGGATGCAGCAGGAATATTGTTTGCCAATGACGGATCATTTCAAGCTTGGCGTTTTGAAGATGTTATATGGACAACGGCCAATTGCCTTGTGTATGCACAATATAATTCCGGCATAAGTGCCACAATGCCTTGTCGGGGAACACAAATCTGGATTAATGAAGAGGGTTTGTGGCTTGTGGCGCATGAACATTTCTCCGCTACCGTTAATCCAGGTGATAAATTATTTCAAGGAACCAGAAATGCAGATACCCGCCTCAATACCAATGTGGAATTTCTCAAGTTAAGTAAACAACTTGCTGCTGTATGGTCTGAAGAAACTGTTGAAACAGCAGGACTCCGGTTAAGAGATTTCTACACAAAGGATTTTCCTGTCCGGCTTTATATGCCGTGGGCACCACATAATGGTTTTCAGACCTGGGCTGCATTTGAACAGGGACTGGATGAGTACCTCAGCTTAACAGCTAAAAAAATAACCCTGGCCCAGCATGGTGATCTTGAAGCAACACAAGTTGGTGATATTGTCTGGAGTACAGCAACAGTACATTTCAATTTTGAACAGCACGACGATACTCAAGTTTCAGCCGATGGTAGACAAACATTAATCTGGATCAGGCAGGACAATAATTGGGTTATTGTTCATGAACATCTTTCAATACCAATGAGTCAATAAAGAATTATGAATCGAATAGACGGGAAAGTAGCTTTGATAACCGGAGCGGCTAATGGTATTGGTGCCAGTACTGCAACTTACCTGGCAAATGCTGGCGCCAAAGTAATTTTAACTGATATAGATAGCAGTAGAGGAGAAGCCCTCGCCGATAAAATAAATACGAATGGGGGTGAGGTAATCTTCCTGTCTCATGATGTCAGTTCCGAAGAAGATTGGAAGCGTGTTATTGATGAAGCTATAAAACGATTCAATGGACTGGATGTGCTGGTCAACAATGCGGGGATCTTGCTCATAAAGCCGATTCAAGCAACGTCATTGGAGGAATGGCATAAGTTGGAACATGTAAATATTGACGGTGTTTTTCTTGGAATGAAACACGCGCTACCGGCTTTGATAGAGAGTGCCAAAAAGTCAACTGCAGGTGCTTCTATCATTAATTTATCCTCCGCTGCAGGCATCGTAGGTGTTCCGAATGCACTGGGTTATACCATGACAAAAGCTGCTGTTCGCCATATGACTAAATCAGCAGCAATGGAATTTGCAGAAAGCGGCTATAACATCCGGGTTAATTCAGTACACCCCGGCGTAATAAAAACGGCAATGGCCGATCAGCTTTACCAGACTTGGGCAGAAGCGGGTGCTTTTGGTACCCATGATCCGGAAGAAACAGAACAGGCGATGATTAATATGCATCCCTTGGGGCGTCAAGGGCAACCTGAGGACATTGCCAAAGGTGTCGTCTTCCTTGCCTCGGATGACTCCAGTTACATGACAGGAGCGGAACTGGTTATCGATGGCGGTTATATTGCGAAGTAACCATCAGTTCAAAGATGATTGTCAAACTAGAATAGTTATACTGTTCACCAATAATGGTGCCGCTATTAACATTTCATGAAAATCCGCCGATCTCGCTTTATATTCACTTGCCATGGTGTGTAAAGAAGTGTCCGTATTGTGATTTCAATTCACATGAACTTTCTCCGTCTGGATTCGAGGAAGTTCAGTATATCGATGCATTAATCCGTGATCTTGAAACAGAACTTCCGCGAATTTGGGGAAGGACGGTCATCAGTGTTTTTATTGGTGGTGGTACCCCCAGTCTGTTTTCACCAGAGTCATTAGATAAATTACTTAGTGCGGTACGTTCAAGATTAAATATTCATCCGGAAATTGAAATAACACTGGAAGCAAATCCAGGGACTGCTGAAGCTGAAAAGTTTCGTGCTTATAGAGAAATCGGGATCAATCGTTTATCACTTGGTGTTCAAAGTTTTAATAATGAAAATTTGAAAGTATTAGGACGAATCCATGATTCTAATGAGGCACACCATGCAATTGAACTAGGCAAAGCAGCTGGTTTTGATAATTTTAATATTGATTTAATGTTTGGTTTGCCCAGGCAAACAATTAATGATGCATTAAATGATCTTGAAATTGCAGTAGCACAGTTACCAACGCATATATCCTGGTACCAATTAACAATAGAACCCAATACTGTTTTTAATGCAAAGCCGCCCAAGTTACCCTCTGATGATGATATCTGGTTAATACAAGAACAAGGACAAACATTTCTTGAAGAAAATAATTTTAAACAATATGAAATATCGGCTTATGCAAAAGATAAGCATACCGCATTACACAATATGAATTACTGGCAATTTGGTGATTACCTCGGTATTGGCTCAGGTGCACATGGCAAAATAACCAATGTTGCTGAAAACAAGATTGAAAGATTTACACGCCATAAAATACCTAAACGTTATACCGAATTAGCCGGTAATGATGTTGTTATTACCGAGACAAGGATTCTAAATCGTGATGAGATACCACTTGAATTTATGATGAATGCGCTACGCTTGACTAATGGTGTTCCGACACATTTATTTCCTGACCGAACCGGATTGCCATTAAAATGTACTGAGAAAGAGTTGATGTTGGCCGAAGAGCGGGGTCTGATTGATTGGCAGCTGGATACATTAAAACCCTCTAGAGAGGGTCAACGCTATCTCAATGAGTTGCTTGAGATATTTGTGAAATAATCGTGATTTTACGACTATATACCAATCGTTTACTGGCTTTCTAGCCTCAGAAAAGATAGTATTTTTGCTCTTTTATAACCCCTGAATATTATCATTATTGCATTACGTATGTTAACCGAAGCCATCAAGCAAAATATTACCTCACTCAGCCTGTCTGAGCTGGAATCGTTGTGCGAAGAATTTCTCGCCGAAAATGGAGAACACACAGAAGAAGAGTTCGTTCACCACCTTTATAATCACAAACGCATTACTGCAACAGAATTCAAGAATATTCAGGCGCATGGAAAAATTGAATTAACCTCAATCGCGAGTATTAGCGATATAAGTGATATTGGTAAAAAAGAACCAGATTCTGGTGAAATAAAAATTACCGGGACCTATGTCGATGACGAGGATTACACAATTCTCGAATCGATAGATGAAGGGGCTATGGGTGAAATCCTGGTTGCCAGGGATAATAAGCTTAATCGTACGGTAGCCTATAAAAAGATACATGCACACGTTGCTGAAATCCCAAGCTACCTGGGTCGGTTTTATCTGGAAGCCCAGGTTACTGCGCAGTTACAACATCCGAATATTGTTCCTGTTTACGGTTTGATGGCAAATGACAAGTCCGTCGGTTATGCCATGAAACTGATTGATGGCATAACACTAAAAGATCTTGTCCGTGAAACACAGGAACAATATGTTGAACTGGGTCACCCGGATGAACACCATACTTTACATGCAAGACTTGAACATTTTTTAAAAGTTTGTGATGCGATGCATTATGCGCATCGTAAAGGTGTGATCCATCGTGATCTTAAACCGTTAAATATCATGATCGGTCCTTATAACGAAGTTTATGTCATGGACTGGGGTATTGCGAAAACGATCGACATAGACAAAGACATGTTTGGAGATAAAACCATAGCCGTGGGGCATGAAGAAGTTGATGATGATGACAAGACCAAGATGGGTCAGGTTATGGGTACCCCGGCATATATGTCACCGGAACAGGCAGAGGGTGAACATGACATCCTTGATCATCGCAGCGACCTCTTTGCATTAGGCTTAATCCTGTTCGAATTGGTAACATTCCATCGCGCTTACAATGGTAAAAATACCGATGAAGTGATGATGAAAGCACGTCGTGGTGCCATTGATCCACCACCATCGTATGGCAAGCAGGACGATGCACAGGAACAGTTATTAGCTATCGTAAAAAAGGCCACGCAATACATGCCGGAAGATCGATATTCAACAGTTGCTGAATTTGCTGATGACATTCGTCGCTTCATACATGGTGAAGCAATCAAGGCACGTCCTGAATCTACAAAACAAAAGATCATGCGCTGGGTGGCTCATCATCGAAAAGCCGCAGTAAATATCATGGTTTATTCGGTCCTTGCCTCATTCGTATTAGTCGTAACGGTTCTCTTCCAGCAAATGCAAGCAATGAAAGAATCGCAGAGTGAAGGGCAAAAGACAAATCAATTTATAATTTCAGTTGCAAATAAATCACAACAGATCGACACGCAATTCCTGGGATATGAAGCTATATTGGAAGGCTTATCAATCGGAGCGACAAACCTGCTAACCCAGGGAAGTCCGGATAAGACACCGTATTACACAAACGAAACAATAGCAGATCCCGAGCAAGGACCATCAGATTACAAGTTTTCAGAAATTTACGGTTTCCCGATAAGTGTTGATTATCACGTCTATAAGCTTGCACCTGGCGTAGATGAAAATGAGGTCAAGCCTATCTTGCAGCGACTCAATCCCTTACGCCATTCATTTAAATCGCTGATGTTAAAAAGTCATAAAACCGAAGTGGCGCCTGATGATGATAAGGCAGCACATGAAATAATAATGAATGAGGGATTGCCATTAGTCTGGTCATATATCGGTCTGGAAAACGGCATATTTGCCGAATACCCGGGAAAGACGGGTTATCCTGATGCGTTTGATCCAAGACTGCGCCCATGGTATCGAAATACCCTTGAAAATACAGGGATAAATTGGCTTCAACCTTATGTTGATGTGGGTGGCCGTGGTGTTTTATTACCCTGTACCAGCCTACTATTTGATAACGATGGGGAATTTATCGGTGTTGCCGGTGTAGAACTGACATTGGAATACATCCGTAAACGATTAATGCCAATGTATGGAACAGAAGGGCTTGAAGAGACATACTTATTAAATGACAAAGCTGAAATTATTGTTACATCATCAGACAAGACCCAATCTTATGGTCTGGGAACATTGATTAATGCTATTGATGAACTTGAAGTGTTCCCGAATGAATACGTTGCTAATAAAATCAATAAAGGAAAATCAGGCCATTACTTTTATATTGAACAGGGCCGTGAAAAAGTTATCGCTTATTACAAGCTGAATTCAACCGGTTGGTACTATGTAGCCAAGGCAGACGCTGAGGAATTATTAAGCGGGATCTGATTATAATAGGTATGTCTGACTGGATAGTCTACATCTTACGTTGTTCTGATAACTCACTCTACACGGGGATAACCCGCAATTTAAATCGTAGACTTAACGAACATAATCATGATAATCGTCTTGCTGCTGCATATACGCGTGCGCGCCGCCCGGTAAAAATGGTTTACCAGGAAACTCACCGGGATCGTTCATCTGCTAGTAAGCGTGAGGCAATAATTAAAAATATGAGTCGGGATGAAAAGGAAGAAATGATCGTTTAACCTAGAATCCTCAGTTGGACTCGTTTGAGTGTGTGATTTTCAGGTTCAGTTGCGCTGGCTAGAAAGCCGCGCATAGTCGTTCTACGTAAGGCTTTAGCTGTCAAGCAAATGGGCCTGAAAAACGTGCAATCAAATGAGTAGGCGAACTCATTTAATAGATGAATGCCTAATACACTTTAAGCTGCTATTTTAAAATATATAATCATAATTCAAGGCCGGTCAACTGAGGAATCTAGGTTTAGGTTCAATAAAACATATTATGAAATAATTTTTGATGAGATTTGGTTGAAAATTGTTTGAAACGTTTATTAAATTTCCTTTTTGCAATTCGCTCATATTCATTATATAACATTCCAATGTGATTAATTGCCAATAGTGTTTGTGCTGGAAAATATTTATTTGTTTGTAATTCCTGTTTCCACTCATCCAGGAGACACTTTTGTACATGCATATCAACAATAGCACCCAGGTTATCTTGCAGTTTTTTCAATACCTTGATAGCCAGGCTGATTTCTTTGGTGGAATAAATTGATTTAAAAGACTCAAGCAGATAACGTAATTTTTTAGCATTTTTACGTAAGGTGTGTATGTTTTCATAATCATATCTGGAAGTAATATTTTTTCCTTGTTTTATCAACTTGCGATAGTTGCGCCAGATATTTTTATTTGCAACTTCGATAATCGGTAGTGATGAGTTTATTGACCTGGGCGCTTGTTTCACTGTATGTAGAAGATAGTCCCGCCAGTTTAACTTGAATGATGCGTAGCGCCTTGACGCAAGTGCATTTAACAATAATGAATGTTCCTGATAACGCTGAGACAGAAGATGTTCACGTAATAGCTCAAGGTCATTAGCACCATTGATGTTGATACTATTTTTATTAGATGGAAAATTAGCTAAAAAAACATCGAGATCGCGATGTACACTCGTGAATTCGCTGATCCAGGAAAAGGCTTTTTTAAAACGAGTGATACGACTTTCAGGATAGACTCCCTTGATTTGATTAAGTAGTGATCGACTGCGTCGACCCGCTATCCGGAAAGTATGCAGGAATTCATTATCAATATCGGCAATAATACCGGCTTCACAGTTCTCCAGCATATTAAGGTTTTGTAACAATATAGAAGACAGTGCATGGTGGCAGGGCATACCGCCTTCCAGCTCAATTTTTAGTTTTGAAGACTGCTTTACTGGTAGATTATTATTCATTTTTATTAAATCAGATTACGGATACGGCCTGTATTTCTTTCAGTATAGGAAAAAATATGATTAAGGTGTTGTTAGAAATTGTATCGCCAGCGCTTGTCCTGAAAAACGAGTTACAATAAAGCATATTTATTAGTACTTTATGTCAAAAAACACAAAAAATATCGAACGCCCAAAGGCATCCAGTCTTAAGCCCCTGAAGTTGGCCCTGCCTTTCATGCGGCCTTATATTGTGAGGCTGTTCCTCGCCTTTATTTTCTTAACGATTGCGTCGGTATCCATGTTAGCCATGCCTGTCGCGATTCGATATGTCATTGATTATGGCTTTTCCAGCGACAATGTTGGTTCTATCAATACCTACTTCATGGCATTGTTTTGCCTGGCGATAATCTTTGCCGTGTTTGCCTCTCTGCGTTATTACCTGGTGATGTGGATAGGTGAACGTGTTGTTGCGGATATACGTTCAGCGGTTTACAAGCACGTGATTAAAATGAGTCCAATGTTTTTTGAAGTCACGCGTACCGGCGAAGTATTGTCGCGTTTAACAACCGACACAACCCTGGTTCAAACCGTCTTCGGTGCGGGGATGTCAATTGCGTTACGCAGCCTGTTCAGTGTAATCGGTTGTTTGATCATGTTATTCGTAACCAGCCCAAAATTATCGTTCATGATTGTCCTGTTAGTACCGATCGTTGTTGTCCCGATACTTTTATATAGCCGCAAGGTTCGTCGACTATCACGCGCAAACCAGGATCGTATCGCTGACTCAAGCAGTATTGCCGGTGAATCACTTAACGCGATCCATATTATCCAGGCATTTACGCTGGAAGGTTTTCTTGGAGAACGATTTAGTGATTCAGTTGAAGAAACATTTAAAACAGCGCGGCGTCGTCTGCAGGTCAGTTCGCTTTTATCAGGTACTATCATATTAACGGCCTTCGGTTCGATGGTCCTTGTCCTCTGGGTCGGTGCCCATGCCGTCGTTGATGGTTCCATGAGCCCCGGAACATTAGGACAATTTTTGATGTATGCCACCTTCCTTGCAGGAAGCACAACCTCGCTTGGCGAAGTCTGGAATGATATTCAACGCGCCGCCGGTGCAATGGAGCGCTTGATGGAACTTTTGCATATACAATCCGAGATAAAGGCGCCGCAAAATCCAATTCCATTACCTGCAGAGGGTAGAGGCCATATTCAAATACAGGATATTTGTTTTAACTATCCTTCACGTCCGGGCGTGAAGGCACTCGAACACTTCAGTCTGGAGATAAAACCCGGTGAAACCGTGGCATTGGTCGGGCCATCGGGTGCAGGCAAGAGCACCGTGTTTCAATTATTATTGCGCTTCTATGATCCGCAGTCGGGAAAGGTCTTGCTGGATGGAGTTGATATAAAAGAAACCGAACCGGAGGAGGTACGACAATGTATCGCTATTGTTCCTCAAAATACGGTCTTGTTTGCAACAAGCGCAATGGAAAACATTCGTTATGGGAATCCCGATGCAACTGACGAAGAAGTTAAAGTCGCCGCACGTTCAGCAATAGCCGATGAATTTATTGAAAAACAACCGGAAGCGTATCAAACCTTTTTAGGTGAAAAAGGCATACGCCTTTCAGGCGGCCAACAACAACGCATCGCAATCGCAAGAGCGATATTAAAGAATCCGCCAATCATGTTACTGGATGAAGCCACCAGCGCACTCGATTCCGAAAGTGAGAAACTGGTCCAGGAGGCACTCGATCATCTCATGCAGGACCATACGACCCTGGTTATTGCACATCGCTTATCAACAGTCATGAAAGCCGATCGTATCGTAGTTATGGAAGAAGGACAGATTGTTGATATTGGTAAACATCAAGAGTTGATGCAAAAAGGGGGTATCTACAAACGACTTGCAGAATTACAATTTGGTCAAGATAAAAATAAGAGTGATAAACTCCTCTTCAAGGACGAGCTAATCGATAACGTTATTAACTAGGCTGCTGCTACTGATTTTTCAAGCGGGTGACGTTTGAATACTGCCCTCGCACATTTAATAAATATTTCTTCGATCGGCTGATTCTGTTTTGCAGCAACTAACACCTGGATTAACACATATCGTTCAAGGCGGTCATAACAATTAATATCATTTAACACGGCTTGAATATCTTTATACAGTCGTGATGGTACTTTTTTAATGTTCATTTCTTTACTCTTTCCTTGCCATATCTCTATATATTGGGCCTATTCCAGATAAAACAATTGATCTTGATCAAGTGCCCACCCAATCTACCAATGCTGTAGTATCTGTATAATAGTGATTTTAAAGGAGATCTGACTCACTTTCATGAAATCAAGGTTCGTTATTAACATACTGTTGTTAACAGTGATTGTATTACCAATGACTGAAATCTCAGCTAATGAGGACCTGGAACAACTCACTATAACTGACTGGCATGTGCATGTTGCCGGATTAGGTCATGGCAATTCCGGTAATTTTATTAATGAAACCATGCGCAATAATTATCGCTTCAAGTATTTTCTGAAATGGATGTACGTGACTGAAAAAGACCTGGAAACCCACGGCGATCAAATTGTTATAGAACGGCTTAATGAAGAGATAGAACAATCCAGATACATCGATAAGGCCGTCATCCTGGCCCTCGATGGCGTTATCGGTGAAGAAACCGGACAACTGGATAAAGCCAATACGCAGTTTTATGTTGATAATGATTATGTCGCGCGCGAAGCCGGCAAGTATCCAAAATTGTTGTTTGGTGCCAGTATCAATCCCAGCCGTGAAAACAGTATCGAGTTACTGGAAAAGGTCTATCGCCAGGGTGCGGTATTAATAAAGTGGATACCGTCGATCATGCATTTCGATCCGGCCGATAAAAAGTTCGAACCGTTTTATCGCAAGATGGCGGAATTGAATATTCCCTTATTGACCCATACCGGGATGGAAAAATCCTTTCCCAATACCAATGATGCGCTGGCTGATCCAAGACGACTGGAGTTAGCATTAAGATCTGGTGTCACCGTTATCGCGGCACACATTTCCACGACCGGAGAATCGGAAGGGCAGGATAACTTTGAACGCATCATGCCGATGTTTGATGAATTCCCTAATCTCTATGCCGATATTTCCAGCCTGACCCAAATCAATAAACGCGGTTACCTGGCAAAGGCACTCAAGAAACCCGGGCTAACTGAAAGAATGATCTACGGTACAGACTGGCCATTGCAGTACTTCCCGTTAGTCTCACCCTGGTACCACACTCGACATATCGGGATCAAAAATGCCTGGCGCCTGGGAAAGATAAAAAATAAATGGGATCGGGATATAGAATTAAAACAAGCCTTTGGCGTCCCGCCATCTGTTTTCTCTCGAACGGTTGGACGTATCAACGACCTGTAGCGACTTATTCTCACTTCACAAGAGAACATCAAAAAATTGATCTGGCTCAAGGTACTGAATTGTGTCTCCCCTAGACTGATATGTGAGAATTAGGGGAGTAAAGCTTATGGATGCGGAAAATAAAAACGACCTATTGGCAAAAAAGCAGGGCCTTCAGGAACGTCTTGAGAGGATTCGGAAAGATCTCAGCGGTGCCTTGAGCGCTGATTTTGCAGAGCAGGCCACCGAGCTTGAAAACCGCGATGTCTTGCTGGAGATTGCCCGTATCACCGAAGAGGAGCTCGAGGCATTAAATAAGAAACTTCGGCAACTTGATGAATAAACGACAAATTACTGTCGTTTTTCAACAAATTGACAGGCAAGAGACTATCAATAAAACTCAAAATCACGCTGAAAACGGCGTGTAATCACTCTGGAAACCCGGACACGGCGGATCTATACTTTTATGGTATAGAGATTGCTTTTTAACATGTAGGTGAATACACCTGAGGAGGTGTTAGATGATTCCTACCAATGTTATTCCGTTTCCGGAGACTCAATACAGCATGCACTGTGGGGTTTGTCCGAAATGCAGCAAGAGCGACGGGTTTTTAAATTTAGGAAAAGAGCACTGGTTTATCTGTCGCGATCACAAAACAAAATGGTTTGCTGGTATAAACCTGTTTGAAAGTTGGAAGGACCAAACCGTGGTACAGACAGAAAATATTGCAGTCATGTTGGATAGTTATAAGGAAGTCGTTCCACTAAGAAACATTGAAGAGGAACATAAAATAAGCAATACTGCAAAATAGAAACAACATCATATTCTTTGCCTCCGGAATAGGCTGGAGAGGCCCCTAAAAGCAGACCAGGGACGGTCTGCTAAGATCGGTAATAATCAAAACTATATCATCCCGTTTGCCTTGCCATGTTTTGCGGCAACACTAGCGTAAAAATGACAGGACGTCATTTTTAGCGTATTGGATCAAGGATGAGCCCATACGCGACGCGTCAGTGTCACGCACAACATGGGTAACTGTCAGGTCAAGGTGAAACCCTATCCTGAAAAAATTTGATAGATTTGCTAAAGCACGTTGTTAAAAAATAAGACGAGTGCTAACGTATTATTAACTTCAGAAATAAATAAAAAATATTTTTTTGTCGTGTTTGATTAACTACTGACTTTTATGGCTAAACACCAGGAAATTCATTTCGAGATAGCCTGTTTAATTCTAAGTCCAATATTCTGTTTTACCAATACATCACTTACATCAGCAGGTAGTTTATAAATACCTTCTTATTCTTATCTACGACAAACAACCCCGGCGTACCTTTAACACCGTATTCCTTCGCAACCAGATCACCCAGCAAGAGCAGCGTGTAGGTATAACCCTGTTTTTCAAAATAACCAACCGGCTCGATATCCCCATCTTCAAAGATATCGACCGTATAAAACTTGAGTCCCTTATTTCGGTACTTGCGATAAACCACTTCCAGGTGCGGCATCAAGGTCGCGCAATACGGAGACCAGGCCGCTCAGAATAAAAGCACCGACACCTCACCCTGACTATCCTGGTAATAACCAAGACGCTCTCCACACCAGTCTGTGCGTCTCA
>CAYMPA010000078.1:4326-13758 GCA_964392105.1 uncultured Enterobacteriaceae bacterium | reverse complement strand
ATCCCTATATATATAGCTGAACATAAAAGAGGTTTATGTTTATTTACTTGGCATTTTTTTTGCATTTGTTTTTACAACTAAACTTTTACACATTGCTATGGCAACATTAACTGATCATATGGCTGATATTACAAACATTAGCGAATCACCGGGTGTTCAAAATTCGCGTCTAATGATTTCCTATCCGGAAAATATGACCGATGTTACCAATATGTCTATCCACGTTATGGGTGTATTGCAAAGTACACTAGAACTGGAAAAGTTAATCGAATTATTTGGCGACGAAATGGCCGCAGTTGTTCCACATGATCATCTTAGCTTTGAAAATCAGGATGAAAATATCAAATATGATATTGGTAAACATGCGCGTCACAGCTCGAGTTATCGCCTGGTTTTATTTGGAAAAAATCTGGGTGAATTAACAATCTCCAGAAATACCAAACTGCTTGAAATCGAAATACAAAAAATGGAAAGTTTGATATCGGCATTAATCTATCCATTAAGAAACGCACTTCTTTACAAACAAGCTGTAGAACAAGCTTATATTGATCCATTAACTGGATTAAATAATCGTGCTGCATTTGACAAATCAATCGAACAGGAAATTGAATTAGCAACACGTCATAATCACACACTCTCATTAATGATGCTCGATTTGGATAAATTCAAACAAATTAATGATAACTATGGTCACATCGTTGGTGATGCTGTTCTAAAAAGTTTTGCAGATTGCATAATGGAATGTATGCGCCGTAGCGACATCATTTTTCGATATGGTGGCGAGGAATTTTCTATTCTGCTTAGAAATACCAAGGTTGCAGGAGCCCTCTTACTTGCCGAACGTATGAGAGAAAATGTTGAAAATATAGGTTTTGACTATAACAATATAAAACTCAATATATCTGTATCGATAGGTTTGGCAGAATTGCGAGAAGACGATGACAGAATCAAATTAATTGAGCGTGCTGATTTACTGCTCTATAAAGCGAAGGAAAATGGTCGCAACTGTGTTATGTCAGATTAAGTCTGAGCTACTACATATTACCTTCTCCAATCATTTTCAGAAAATTTCCTTCGTTAATAGTTTCCACACCTAATTTGATTGCTTTTTCATACTTACTGCCAGGATTATCTCCATAAACAATATAATTTGTTTTCTTTGAAACACTTCCGCTTACCCTGGCTCCTAAAGAAATCAGTTTTTGTTTCGCTTCCTCGCGTGTCATTGTATGTAAACTTCCTGTAAGTACAAACGACAATCCATCTAAGTTTAGACTTTCTTCATCATCGACACTATCCCAATGAATACCCGCTACTAACAAGCGTTGAATAATCTCAATATTATGCGACTGTTGAAAAAAACTATGAACATTATGTGCAACAATAGGCCCGATATCCGATATAATTTCAAGTTCATCAGTTGTTGCTTGTTCTACCCATTCGAGAGATTTGAAATGTTTTGCAAGTGAATGAGCAGTAGCTTCGCCAACATCACGTATACCAAGCGCATATATAAAACGTTCCAATGTAGTTAATCGACTATCAACCAGTGCTTGAATTAAATTACTTGCTGACCTGGGTCCCATTCGATCAAGATCAGCAAGTTGTTCATGTGACAATGTATAAAGATCAGCAACAGTATTAACTAATCCAGCTTCTGTTAATTTAACAATTATTTTTTCACCAAGACCATCAATATTCATTGCCTTGCGTGATGCAAAATGAATAATGGCTTGAATATTTTGTGCAGAACATGAAATACCACCCATACAACGATAAACAGCCTCTCCTTCCTGTCTCTCAACATCTGATCCACAAACAGGACAAACATCAGGCATTGTAAATTCAGTTACGTCACCACGCCTTTCTTTAATTACACGTACTACTTCCGGAATAACATCACCAGCTCGACGAATGTATATCCAATCGCCTATTTTGACATCCTTACGTTTGATTTCATCAAGATTATGTAATGTCGCGTTGGTTATTGTTACACCAGCCACATTAACTGGCGATAGTCTTGCTACTGGTGTTATTGCACCTGTACGACCAACCTGAACTTCTATATCCAATACTTTTGTAATTTCCTCAATTGGCGGGTATTTATAAGCAATGGCCCAACGCGGTGCTCGTGATACAAAACCTAATTCCTGTTGTTGTGATATGCCATTTACTTTAAAAACTACACCGTCAATTTCATAAGGCAAATCTGAACGACGTTCTCCAATATTCTTAAAATAATCCAGGCAAGCATCAAGACCATTCACCTCCTTTGATTCTGGTGAAACAGGTAATCTCCATTGTTGAAGTTGTTTCAATATTTGAGTGTGTCTCTGCAATTTAACCGAACCTATGAAATCGCCTATCCCATAAGCAAAAAATGATAAAGGTCGTTCTGCAGTAATCCCTGGATCAAGTTGTCGCAAACTACCCGCAGCTGCATTACGTGGATTGGCAAATATTTTTTCGCCTTTTTCCTGCTGTTTTTTATTTAAATCCTCAAATCCTTTATGTGTCATAAACACTTCGCCCCTCACCTCGAGTGTTTTCGGTATATCTTGTCCTATAAGAGTTAATGGTACTTGCTGAATTGTCCTGATGTTTAGAGTAATATCTTCACCCGTGTAACCATCTCCACGAGTGGCAGCTGTAGTCAAAATACCATTTTCATACAGGATACTAACGGCCAATCCATCCAGTTTGGTTTCACCCGAATAAACAACTCTGTCAACTCCCAACTTATCCTTGATACGTTTATCAAATGCACACATTTCTTCTTCATCAAACGCATTTGCTAACGACAACATAGGCACAACATGTTTGACCTCATCAAATTCAGTCAGAGGTTTTGCACCTACCCGTTGTGTAGGTGAATTCGGAATAATTAGTTTTGGAAACTTTGTTTCAATATCAATCAACTCACGCAACAATCTATCGTATTCTGAATCCGGAACATTTGGATCATCCAGAACGTAGTATTGATAGTTATGCTGATTAATTGTTTGGCGTAAAGTATCAGCTCTCTTGCTGGCTTGCTCTAGGTTCATTTATCAGGCATCAAAAACATTAATTAGCTGAAAGTGATTCAGCTTTATCACGTAGAGAATTTATAGTGGCACTATTCAAGACTTCATTGTCTGAAGTTCGTACTTCTCCACCAAGTAATTCAGCAATACGCTGTGTTGTATTTAAAAATAATTCGAATACAACGCTGGCATCAATTAAAGCAGGTGAATACATAAAAGCTGCGATACCTTTTGTCTTTAAATCTGCCATTCGTCCGAGGTCAAATGATCCGGGCTCATACATATTGGCAATACTGAATAAAGGTTGTCCTGAATGGAGTTTGCCTGGTCCAAAATGATGAAAAATATTCATGTGTCCATAGACCATGCCGACTTCATCTGCAGCCTTACTGATCGATAAACCGTTAAATAATATATGTGAAGGACTGGTAATATACAGAACTAACAGATCTTCACTGGCTTGAATATTTTTTGGTATTTCAATTTCCTTTTCACACACTTCAGAAGCTGTATCTTCATCTCCACCAGATTCTTCTTGTTTATGAATATCTTCCTCAATTGCTGCAAAAACATCATAATCATTATCTCCAGATAAGCTCGCTTCATAATCTTTAACACTCATTTCAAGTGGTAGATTATTATCAGGTTCATCAACATTAACACCAACAGGAAGGTCTTCATTAGTCAGCTCAATAGAGGGAGGTGTTTCTGAAATGTCTATAGCTTTAGAAGTATCGTTGATATTGATGCTTTGATTTCTTGATTGTGATAATAGACTACCGAGGTCAGCCATTGCTGCAGAATAATCTTCTGTTTCATTATTAATTGGAGTAACCGGCATGTCAGGAATTTCGTCAACTGCATCAAGGATATCTGTCTTTTTCTTTGGTACTCCCTTATAAAATGCATCCCACATGTAGATACCCAGAACTATAAAACATCCAATAATTAATAGTGTTAGGCGCAGGTTATCCATAGGCGCTCGTGACTCGTGAAGTTTATTATCTGATGTAGAATATCAATACTTATACAGACACTCAAAGTCTGAGAAAAATTATTAGAGACTATTCGGTAATAATGAATCGAAGCAAAAATGCTCTTTTTAGTACCCCCTTGAGGGGTATTCCTTTTCGAGTTCATTTTTATGTCCGGTTGAGGCGAATAGTCATTCTATTTAACGAAATCGCGCATCAAAATGGGCTGAAAAGGGGCATTTGCAGCCGGTTCACGTATTGCCGAACAGCCTCTTACTATTGTCAGGCGGTTGCAGCCATTTCAACCGCTTCGTCCATATCCACTGACACAAGACGTGATACTCCAGCCTCATGCATTGTTACTCCCAGAAGTTGATGTGAAATTTCCATCGTTATCTTGTTATGAGTTACGAAAATAAACTGGACTTCGTCAGACATTGACTTAACTAAATCGCAGAAACGTCCAACGTTGGTATCGTCAAGCGGGGCATCAACTTCGTCCAGTATACAGAAAGGCGCCGGGTTTAGTTTAAATATTGCAAACACAAGAGCTACAGCTGCCAGTGCTTTTTCACCGCCTGACAACAAATGAATATTACTGTTTTTCTTACCCGGTGGGCGCGCCATTATTGCAACACCGGTTTGTAATAAATCTTCGCCTGTTAATTCAAGATACGCGTGACCACCACCAAATAATTTGGGGAACATATCCTTGATATTTGTATTTAGCTCATCAAATGTTTCTTTGAAACGAGTACGTGTTTCCTTATCAATCTTGCGAATCGCATTTTCAAGTGTCGTTAATGCTTCAACCAAATCTTTATGTTGGCTATCAAGATAAGTCTTACGTTCAGCATTCTGGGTATATTCATCAATTGCAGCGAGATTAATCGGACCCAAGCGATGAATTTTACGATCCAGAGATTCCAGTTGATTTGTCCAATCTTCCTGGTTGGCGCCCTCTTCTAAAGTTTCCAGTAATTCTTTTGCATTTTGTTGTTCACTAGATAATTGTTCCTCTACAGTTTCGAGCCTGACCTGACAACTATTAACACCAAGTCGTGCTTTTTCCAGATCAGAGCGTAACGCTTCCTGTTCCTGTTCCTGTTTGTGTCGTTTTTGCTCAGATTCTCTCATGCTGGCTTCTATTGTCTGTACGTTTGTACGGGCATCACCAAGGTTTTTTTCTGCATGGACTTTATCTTTCAGACATGCTTCGATTCTTTCCTGAAGCTCTTTAACTGGAGATTGGTTTTCAGACAAATTCTTTTCAAGTTCAGATATACGAGCCACAAGATGAGAGACCTGGATATCATTTCGTTTAATTGCCTGTTCGTATGATGCACGTCGTGAACTATGGGATTCAAGTTGTAAGGCTATACCGTGACTTTCATTATGTGTTTCTTGCCAACGTGTTCTCGCTGTAATCAGAGATTCACGATGTTTGTCTTTTACATTAGATAACTCATAGCGTTGTTGTTGTAATTGCATTTTATCTTTTTCAAGATATGCCAAACGTTGCCTGATAGAATCAATCTCTGATTTATCAGATTTTTCCTGTTCCTGATTTAATTCCAGCTCTTCAACAAATTGTTGATGCCGTATAGATAATTGTTCAGATTCTGTTTGAGTTGAAGCATGTTTCGCTCTGATGTCAGAGATACCCTGTTGTTGCTCTGTTAATAAAGATTGTTGTTCGTTTAGAGTAGATTCAGCCTGCTCAAGATCTGCTTCTATTGATTGCAGCTCAGTTTCAATTGATTTAATCCCTGCTTTTCTATTTTCGAGTTCAAGTTTAACTGTACTAATTTCTACCTCTCGATTTAATACACTGTCATTTGCCTCACTGGCATTGTTTACAATAACCCAATCATGGCTAAGCCATATGCCTTTCTCTGTGACAACACTTTGACCAGTAGATAACAAGGGTAATATATTAATGGCTTGTTCGAGAGAATCAGCCAGATAAATATTCTCCAGGATAGTGGGAGTATGTATATTAGTCGTTATCTGATCTATCAGACGTGGAAATTGTTTTGATTCTTGTGTAGGGCTAGCGCCACTCAAGTTCATCAAACCGACTTTGCCGGGTGCATTTTCTAACTTATCCAGATAGCTATTAATATCATCAACGCAAATATCATGTAAATGTAAACTGATCACCGTTTCCAGAGCATGCGTCCACTTAGAATTAACCTTGATTGATTGAGAAAGACGTTGTTGTTTATCCAGATTATTCTCTTTCAACCAGTCACTCAATTCCTGGTTATCTTCAATCATAGATTGTTGCAAGGTTTCCAGTGAGGCCAGCCGACCTTTCATGTGCTGGTATTCCTGACGAGCTGAGTCAAGCTTCGACGATAATGCCCGGACTTTTTCTCGATATTTCTTAACAATATTCTGTTTTTCAGTATGCTCCTTAACCAAAACAGCTTGTTTTTCTTCTTCGTCTTTCAGTAATTCTGATAAACCCTGAATAGTGCTATTCAGGTCAGATTGTTCAAACTTCAAAATTTCCTGTTCTAACTGATTTCGACGTTCAGCAAGTTCACCCAGGCCAAATTCAAGATGCTCTAATCGAGTTTTATCTATATGTTCCTGTCGAGTAAATTCAGAATATGATTCATTAAACGTATCCCATTCAGACTGCCATCCTTGCATTGCTTCCTCAGCACTGTTGAGAATTTCATATGCCTTGTTACTATTATCTCTTGAACCAAGAAGTTTTGGTTCCAAATTAGTTAATTCAGTCTGAAGCTTTTCGTATTCAGCTTTATCTTGCTCATGTTGTTTAACCGTATCGGCATGTGTTTGGTGCGACTTTTCAAGTTCTGATTCTATAGTAGTGATTTTTTCACGTGTATGTTGAAGCTTTTGTTCATACTGAGATATATCACTGCCCACTTTATAATACTCAGATTGCATATTATTAAAGTGATGATTGGTATCACTAAGGCTTTCTCGCTGTTTTTCTATTTCCGCTTCTGTTTCACGTACTTTTGCAATCGATGCCTCAACGGCATTTCCCCTTTTTCCGGCATCTTCCTTTAGCGTACTCATTTCCTTATTTAAATCGCGCCAGTTTAATGCGAGTAATTCAGAACTGAGTTTACGTTGTTCCTGTTTT
The DNA here is from genome assembly GCA_964392105.1 of uncultured Enterobacteriaceae bacterium. Taxonomy (GTDB): domain Bacteria; phylum Pseudomonadota; class Gammaproteobacteria; order Eutrophobiales; family Eutrophobiaceae; genus UBA7359. Next base: position 6,631 of record CAYMPA010000078.1, on the reverse strand, counting down.
AATCTCTTATATCGCTCGGCAGCCTTTGCCTGGCGTTGCAAATGGTTTAGCTGTTTTTCTAATTCATCCCGGATGTCATTCAATCGTTCAATGTTTTCTTTCGTATGTTTAATACGGTTTTCCGTTTCGCGGCGACGTTCACGATATTTTGAAATACCAGCTGCTTCCTCGATAAATACTCTTAAATCATCTGGCTTCGCCTCGATCAATCTTGAAATCATGTCCTGTTCTATAATGGCATAGCTACGAGGACCAAGACCTGTACCAAGAAAAATTGCAGTAATGTCACGACGACGGCAACGTGTGCCATTTAAATAATATGTTGATACGCTGTCACGATTAATCTGGCGTTTTATTGAGATTTCGTTATAGCTGGCATACTGACCACCCAGTTTATTTTCTGTATTATCAAAAACCAGTTCGACTGAGGCTTGACCAACCGGTTGACGGGAACTTGAGCCACTAAAAATAACATCAGTTAATGATTCACCACGAAGATGTTTTGCAGAGCTTTCACCCATTACCCAGGTGACAGCATCAATGATGTTTGATTTGCCACAACCGTTAGGCCCAACGATACCAACAAGGTTACCGGGGACTATAAGATTGGTTGGATCAACAAACGATTTAAAGCCGGAAAGTTTTATATTGCACAAACGCATGAGGCGATACAATACTAGAGATCCAGTCCCCTGTCCAAACGAAAAATTATATATAATATACATTAATTATATTATATATAATATTGATTTATATAATATTTATATTGATATTCTGATTAACTTAAAAGTCTTATAAAAACATTACTAATGAACTATGTTATCGTTTCATTTGTTGTGCACAAAGAGAAATAAACAGAATGCCAAGCCAAGCTGCTGATACCCTTGAAACATTTCCAAATCCAACGCCTGAACGCGACTATAGCATTCGAATTGACGTACCAGAATTCACCTGTTTATGTCCTAAAACAGGCCAACCTGATTTTGCCGTACTCGAAATTGAGTATGTTCCTGATCAATTATGCGTCGAACTTAAGGCATTAAAACTTTATGTCTGGTCCTATCGTGATCAAGGTGCATTTCATGAAGCAATCACCAATAAAATTCTTGATGATCTAGTCGCTGCGACATCTCCACGTTTTATGCGACTTACCGCTACGTTTAATGTTCGTGGTGGACTCTATACGACGATTGTTGCTGAACATATGATGAACGGATGGACACCTCGTCCCCCCATATCCTTAGCTTAAAATCAAAATCTTTTTTACATGAAACAATTTAGCCAGGGTTTCAAATATTTATTATCCGGATTCAAATTAATTCTGAAACCGGGAATTCGCTTTTACGTCCTAATTCCGTTACTTATCAATACACTCTTATTTGCTGGCGCAATTGTTTATGGTGCTAATACACTCAGTGACTTGATAGATGGGCTTTTAGCGCAATGGCAATGGCTTGAATGGTTGACATGGTTGCTTTGGCCAATTTTTGTGATTGTCGCTTTAACGATTGTTTTCTTTTGTTTTTCGATAATTGCCAACTTAATTGGTGCTCCCTTTAATGGTTTTTTGGCAGAGGCAGTTGAAAGAACATTAACCGGCAAAGAAGTAAAATCTGAAAATAATCAGTCTCTACCAATAATTATTTCTGTCGCCATTAAATCTGAATTTCAGAAATTTATGTATTTTATTATCAGGGCCTTACCACTTTTGATTTTATTTATCATCCCTATGGTTAATGTTGCCGCACCATTAGTTTGGTTCCTTTTTAGTGCCTGGATGTTTGCTATTGAATATGGTGATTATCCTATGGGAAATCATGGCATTGTATTTAAACAACAACGTGAGAAATTTGCTTTAAATCGTCAACTTTCCTTTGGTTTTGGGTCAGGTGTCATGCTAATAACGATGATTCCAGTTATTAATTTTCTGGCTATGCCAGTAGCTGTCGCAGGCGCTACCCGAATGTTTGTAGAGCATCCCGGACTGAAATCATGGAATTATTAATTAATTCAGAATTGCTTCGATTGAGCCTTTCTGTTATATATCCTCGCTGATTTTTTATCGGGCGGAGAGTTGGAATGGCTGCCAAGAAAAAAACGAGCAAAAAAACTGCAAAAAAGAAAACTACTAAAAAGAAGGTGCCTTTGAAAAAGAAGAAGGCTGCCAAGAAAAAAGTCATACCTAAAAAAGTATCTATGAAAAAAGTCGCCAAGAAAAAAACAACCAGGAAAAAAGCTACTGCCAAAAAGAAAGTCGCCAAGAAAAAAACAACCAGGAAAAAAGCTACTGCCAAAAAGAAAGTCG
>CAYMPA010000078.1:0-4226 GCA_964392105.1 uncultured Enterobacteriaceae bacterium | reverse complement strand
CCAAGAAAAAAACAGCTAAAAAAACTACTGCCAAAAAGAAAGTTGCCAAGAAAAAAACAGCTAAAAAAACTACTGTAAAAAATACAACTACCAAGAAGAATGATAATAGAATGGCAAAAGTAACTAAAATTATTACTAAATCTACAATTACCGGTAAATCAACTAATAAAACTAAAGTCGCACCCTATAGAGAAAAAAAAGGTGAAGAATATATGGGTGCTGATCAAACAGAACACTTCCGTAACATTCTCAATACATGGAAACGTGACCTTATGAAAGAAGTTGATCGTACTGTTCACCATATGCAAGATGAGGCATCAAATTTTCCAGATCCAAGTGATAGAGCGTCACAGGAAGAAGGGTTTGCTCTTGAGCTTCGTACCCGTGATCGTGAAAGAAAATTAATTCGAAAGATTGATGAAGCCACTTTAGCTTTGGATAGTGGTGATTATGGTTATTGTGAAGTTTGTGGTATTGAAATAGGTGTACGCAGGCTGGAAGCAAGACCAACAGCAACACTTTGCATTGATTGTAAAACTTTAGACGAAATTAAAGAACGCCAACTCGGCTGATAAATTTTAATTACTGATACGAATAATAACCCAAACTATCGTGGCCGTTTTGCACCAACGCCAAGCGGCCCGCTTCATATCGGTTCAATCATTGCTGCACTCGGCAGCTTTCTTCATGCTCGACATAATCATGGAAAGTGGCTAGTACGAATTGATGATATTGATCAATCTCGTGCAATACCTGGCGCAGATAAACTCATATTTGAACAACTTGAAAGACTTGGTCTGTTTTGGGATGAGGCTGTTGTTTACCAAAGCCAGAGACTTGATTTATACCAGGCCGCACTCGATAAACTTGAATTATTACAATGTATTTTTCCATGTGCTTGCAGCCGTAAAGATTTATCAGACATACCCTACCCTGGTACTTGTCGAGAAGGTATAAAAACAGGAACCATTAGTCGATCAATCAGAATAAAAACAAATAACCAGCTGATCGGTATAAATGATCAGTTACAAGGACTTTATTCACAATCCATGGAATCTGAAATTGGCGATTTTATAGTTAAACGTGCTGATGGTTTTATTGCATATCACCTTGCGGTTGTTGTTGATGATGCCGAACAAAACATATCTGATATTGTCAGAGGTGTTGATTTACTTGATTCAACACCAAGACAAGTCTATCTACAAAATCAACTTGAAATTAATACACCCTCTTATCTTCACTTGCCCATTGCTATCGATGAAACAGGCAAAAAAATAAGTAAGGCCAATAAAGCAAAATCGATAAACGCTAATAACCCGGGAGAGACCTTATTTAATGCGCTTAAATTTCTTGGGCAAAACCCGCCTGATGATATTATCGATTCTGATATTGAATCTATATTAAATTGGTCAATTCAAAACTGGGATGTAAATTCACTACCCAAACAAAAAGAAATTAAATTAAACAGTAATTAATCATTATATTTATCATGACATTTTTTTCGTTCCAGAAACGCATTTCTGGCAATTTGAAGATCTTCAACAAACCATTCAAGTTCATTTATTTGCAATGCCTGTGGTCCATCGACTAATGCTTTCGCTGGATCGGGATGAAAATCGACAAGTACCATATTAGCTCCTGCAATAACACCTTGTGTTGCAGCATGCATAACATCAAGCATTCCATCTGGTCCTCTCTCCCTGGAACCCACTGAATGGGATGGATCAACACATACAGGCATATGGGTAAGGCGTTTAACAACGGGTACGTGCGCAAAATCAACCAGGTTTCGATGAGGATCTCCCATATTGGTTTTCATACCGCGTAAACAAAACACGACATTATGATTGCCTTCACTGGCCAAATACTCTGCAGCATTCAATGATTCTTCAAGAGTAATACCAAATCCTCTTTTAATTAACACTGGAAACTGTCGTTGTCGCCCAACTGCTTTTAACAATTCAAAATTTTGAGTGTTACGTGTACCAATTTGTAACATAACCCCGGTAGGATTACCCGCTGCTTCAAGCGCATGACTGATTTCATCAATATGCACATCATGCGTAATTTCCATAGTAATAACCTTGATATCATATTTACCAGCCAACTCGAAAACGTAGGGCAAACAATTTTTACCATGTCCCTGAAACGAATAGGGATTTGTACGAGGTTTGTATGCGCCCATGCGAGTACAATTCAATCCGAGAGCATTTAAAGACCGCATCATGATTTCTACATGTTCATGTGTATCTACTGCACAAAGGCCCGCGAAGATATGGAATTCATCTTGACCGAATTTCACACCGTTATAATCAAAATAACTGGCGCGAATATCTTCTTTATGGCGGCCTAGCACCTTGTATTCACGGGACACCCTGACAACACGTTCGACCACGGGAAAATTACTAAAATATCCAGTGTCCAGAGATACAGTATCTCCGACAAGATAAAACTCGGTTAAACGCTGTTGTTCACCAATTTCCTCATGCATACGAACTGTAATATCTGGTAGGTTATCCAGATATCCCATTAAATCTTTATAATCAGTGCTACTCTTATCAGAGTCAGGTTTTAAAATTATAATCATTCGTTATTACTCGCACCTTGTAAGAGGTTATTTGGTAATAATATTTCAATGCGAAAATGGTTCTATTTGAGGACGATTATGCAATCGATTGAGGCGCACCCCAAGGGTATTTCCTGCGGGCAATAGCATTCTATTAACGACAAATCGGCAGGACAGCCGATTTGCACGGACGAAGTCCGCCCCGAAGGGGTGTGGCACACGGAAGTGCCACATGCAATCAAGTGTGAAATCGTACCAAAAAGGGACATTTGCAGCCGGAATCATTATTACCAAACAACCTCTAAAACTAAAAGTACATGCCTATATTCTAATCAATACATTAATTAATAGATTAAAAAATATCACTATAATTCAACATTAATCCTTAATATTAATAATACAACATCAAGCCATGATAAAAAATCATATTACAATACTAATCAGCACTGTATTTTTATTAGCAAACCAACCCTCTTTCGCTGTTGATAAAATTGTAATAAACGGCCTTTTTAAGGATAAAGCAATCGCAACCATTGATGGTAAACAACGTGTATTAAAAAAAGGTAATTCCAGCCCGGAAGGTGTTTTATTAATCGAATCGAATAGTAAAAAGGCAATAATTGAAATAAATGGCCAACAAGACACTTATACCTTAGGCACACAAATCGGAAACACGTTTAAACCACCATCTAGTGGTGAAAAATTAATTCTCACTCCGGATTCCAGTGGAATGTACAACATTAGTGGAACAATTAACGGCTCTAATATTTCATTTGTTGTTGATACAGGGGCCACGTTCGTATCAATGAATAGCAATATTGCAAAAAGACTGGGAATTGATTACAAGCTTGATGGCAAGGAAAGCCAGTCATACACTGCATCGGGTAAAAGTAAAGTTTATATCGTGAAATTAAAGAAAGTAAAAGTGGGTGATATTGAATTATATAATGTAAAAGGCGCTGTTCACGAGGGTGATTTTCCGGTAATTACTCTCCTGGGGATGTCATTTCTTAGCAAACTTGACATGAAACGTGAAGGACGAATTATGGAATTTCAAAAGAAATATTAGTTCATACAGACCGTTTTAACCGTTCACTATCCCAAAATATTTCCTTGCCGTTCTTCCCTTGATTTAATGTTCTTGCCAAAACAAATAATAAATCAGACAAACGATTAATATAGCGTAATGTTTCCGGATTAAGATATTCTTTACGACCTAATTCAACAAGACTGCGTTCACAACGACGACATACGCTTCTGCCAAGGTGGCAAACCGAGGCAGGAATAGAACCGCCGGGCAAGACAAATTCTTTTAAAGCAGGTAATTCCTCATTATAGGCATCTGTCAACTCTTCAAGTCGTTCAACACTAACCGGATCAGTAACTGCATTTCCTGGAGTCGCAATTTCACCGCCGATATCAAAAAGTCTATGTTGAATATTTAATAAATAACCGGATATATCATTAGGGATATCACTTGCTTCAATAACACCGATCAAACTATTTAATTCATCAATATTACCCATTACTTCAACACGAATACTGGATTTATCAATACGTTCGCCATTAGCAAGGCCTGTAGTGCCGTCATCACCAGTACGAGTAAAGATTTTTGTTAATCTTTTACACATAAAAATACATTCTATCTGAGTTTCTAGTC
>CAYMPA010000077.1:0-13862 GCA_964392105.1 uncultured Enterobacteriaceae bacterium | reverse complement strand
TTACTGAGGTTTAAGCCTTTTTTGATTCAAGTTTATGGGACAGCAGTGATCTAAAAAATAAAGTGTTGCATCGATCAGTTGAAGCTGCCCCATCGGTGTCCCATTGAACAGTGAAGCAATTGAAGTCTTGAGGCAACAATACGGGAAACATCATAAGCATGTATTTACTTATGAAGGTAAACCGATACAAAGGGCGAGTACACATGCATGATATAAGGCATGTAAACGTGCAGGCATTGAGAACTTTCGGTTTCATGACTTACGTCATACGTGGGCTTCATGGCATGCACAAGAAGGAACACCACTTAATATTTTGCAAGAGATGGGCGGTTGGTCGAGCAGTGAAATGGTCAAACGTTACGCACATTTAACCGCAGGACATTTAGTGGATTACGCTGAGAAGATTTCAGCAAGTACAAAACTGGTACAATCGAATGTGTTGTCACTTCGGGATGTCTCTAAGTCACTGAATTAAATGGTGGCCAGGGACGGAATCGAACCATCGACACAGGGATTTTCAGGCTGCGTGTTGTGTTTTACAATAAAGTCGCTATTACCAATTTTTGTATGGGTTGGTAACGAGACAAATATTATAGTAACGAGGGTCATCTGAGACCTCTTTACCTATCCAGTCAGGCAGGGAGAAAGACTCTCCAGGTGAGTTCAGCTCCAATTCAGCAACTATTAAACCTTCATTATCACCGGCAAAAACATCAATTTCCCATTCGTTATGATCATGTAAAACGTGATAACGTGTCTTTTCAATGACGGGTTTGTCGCATAATGAGTCAAGCATCTCCATGGCTTCATCCAGGGGGATTGGATACTCGTACTCACTACGTTCAATACCAATCGTTTTACTTTTTATATTAAGGTTAGCAGAATCACCATTAACTCTAATTCGGACTGAGCTCTTATCGTTGCTCACCATGTACCCTTGAATGATATGAATACCGTCATCGGCATTTTCACGCCAATCATCATTTACGGTAAGATATTTACGTTCGATTTCTTTAGCCATGACTTATGATAACGTGAGTTTTAAAACAATAAAAATTAATGCCTAAATTAACATCTAATCAATCTATAAAGCATTTATTTAATGCGAGGATGATGACGATCCTGTTCCTGGGGTTTTCATCCGGATTACCTTTAGCACTCAGTGCAGGGACACTACAAGCATGGTTGGCTGATGTCGACGTTGATATACGCTCGATTGGATGGTTCTCACTTGCTGGTTTGCCGTATACCTTAAAATTCATTTGGTCGCCGCTAATGGACCGGTTTGTGCCAAACAAGCTTGGTAGACGTCGAGGCTGGATGTTTCTTACCCAGTGTATGTTATTAATTTTAATAACAGCGATGGGTTTATTAACACCCGATGAGAATTTAAAAGTCATGGGCATGGTAGCATTCTTTATTGCTTTTTGTTCAGCATCCCAGGATATTGCTTTTGATGCCTATCGAACGGATATTTTATCTGCCAGGGAGCGTGGTTTCGGTGCAGCAGTGTCAGTTGGCGGTTATAGGGTTGCAATGCTGGTATCTGGGGCAGGTGCATTAATCATTGCTGGTCATACTGATTGGAAAACGGCTTACTTAATAATGGCCGGATTAATGTTGATTGGCATGACGACCTCTTTTTTCTGTCAACAACCGGTTGATAATAATGCACCAAAATCACTACAAGATGCAGTAATTAAACCGTTTGTTGAGTTTATAAACAGACCCGCTGCAATACTATTACTTACATTGATTGTTTTATACAAGCTTGGCGATGCATTTGCCGGAACATTAACAACCGCATTCTTAATACAAGCACTTGATTTTTCAATTTCAGAAGTAGGCGTGGTTAATAAAGGTTTTGGGCTCATTGCTACATTGGTTGGTGCCTTTCTTGGCGGCGGATTAATGATGCAGCTTGGTCTTTACCGCTCACTATTATGGTTCGGAATACTCCAGGCAATTACCAACCTGGGTTTTATGATTTTAGCTATAATCGGCAAAAGTTATCTAGGTATGATGATAGTAATTGGGCTTGAAAATTTATCCGGCGGCATGGGTACAGCAGCATTTGTCGCATTACTAATGGCGCTTTGCAATCATAGATATACGGCTACTCAATTTGCGTTGTTATCAGCATTAGCTGCTATAGGACGTGTTTTTGTCGGACCACCTTCAGGTGAAATTGTTGCCATATTTGGTTGGATAACTTTCTTTATGCTGACTTTTTTTATCGCTCTACCTGGGCTCTATCTATTAATTAGGTTGAAAACAGAATTGCAGAATTATGATGTTAATTAGTTGCCGCCAAGTCTGTTGTAGCGTTTATGTTTTCTTGATTTATAACCATCTTTATATACTTGTTGATATACATTATTTTTATGCCGCTTATTCTTATGATGTGAATAAGGATTATAGTGATTGTAGCCATGATATTTATTACGATAATAATTAAAACGATCATACTCATGTTTATTGCCATAAAAATTTGAAAAGTAACTGTAACGATGGTTTGAATAAGGGTTGTAATATCTTTGATTGTATCTATTCTGCTTATAGTAATTGTTGTATGGATAGTAATTATATTTATAGGCAGGTGCACCAAAATATATTTTAATATCTGCATGCGAACTCGATGGAAAGAGCAATAAGAGAGTAGACAAATACAATATATTTTTGTACGTAAATGGCATATCTACCTCCAATAATCAGTATTTGTTACATTAGAGGCGCTTAAACAAAAATGGTTGCAAATATTCAATCACCAAGAATAGAAATTCATTATTGTACTCAATGCCGGTTTATTCTAAGGGCAAACTGGATTGCCCAGGAATTACTAATGACGTTTGGCGAACAGATGGGCGAACTTGCCCTGGTTCCTTCATCAGGGGGTGTGTTTACTGTTTTATTAGATGGAGAGGAAATTTTTTCACGAAAAGAAAAGGGCAGGTTTCCTGATTCAAAAGAATTGAAGCAATTGATTCGTAATAGAATTGCTCCTGATATGTCACTCGGACACAGTGACGATTAAAGCTAAATATTCCAGATAAGCGAGTTAGCGTATTTCTCTGACAACACGTATACCAATACGATCATAGGCTTTATCAGACTTGAATTTGTCTCGTTTTGCATTTCGTATTGATTGTGCTGGTGTACTATATGCGCCGCCTCTTGCCACACGATATGCGCAATCGCCGCCTTCCCAAACCTCAGCAATATTTGGCGCATCTTTATAATTAGCATGCCAACAATCGTGAACCCATTCACTAACATTGCCTGCAGTGTCATAAACACCAAATGCATTTGCTTCGAAACTACCTACCTTGGTTGGCTTGCGTGGGTCGAGGCCTGTACCACAGCCAAAACAATGTGCGCGATTAGGTTCTTCATCATACCCCCACCAAAAAGTCGATTTCTTTCCGGTTGATGCGAAATATTCCCATTCAGCTTCACTTGCTAAGCGATATCGTTGTCCAGTTTCTTGGGATAACCATTTTGTATAGTTATAAGCATCATCCCAGGAAACGAAAATCACAGGGTGTGTCGCCCTGTCCATGTAGAGTGAATCCACACTTTTCCTGCCTGTTGCCTTCGAAAATTTATCATATTCAGCAAAGGTAATCTCATTCTGGCTGACTGAAAATTGTTCAACCGAAACTTTATGACGAGGACGCTCATCGGAATTTTTAGAACTGGTACTGCCCATTTCAAATTCACCTGCAGGAATGACTACCATTAATGGGCCTTTACCTCCTGATTTCAAATCGTCTTGAATTGTTTTACCAATTTCAGCAGTTTGCTTTGCAGGTTCCTTTTCAGGCTTTGGCTCAATTGCCGCAACAGCAGTTTCTGTTATTTCTTCAACAATAGGTTCAGTAGTTTCTTCTTCAACTAAGGGTTCATCTTCTATAACTTCCGCTTCAACTCCAGTTTCGACTTCAGCGACTGAAGGTTCGACCTGCTGTGCCGGTTTTTTCCCCGTCATGAAGAAAGCAGCAACACCTATAACAATAATTACTGTAGCAGCTATACCAATTATAAAACCGGTTTTACTTTTTGGTTGTTCAATGGTTTCAAATTCTTCTTGTATAAACGCAGGCTGTCCTGGCTGTTGTTCTGGTTCAGCAGCATCAACATCAACGATCGGTATTTCATCTGTTGATTCACCTATATCTTCTGTTACAGGCTCTTCTGGCTCTGGCTCTGGTACTTCCGCTGCATCTTTCACATTCACAACGACGGCGGTTGTATTATCCTGGCGAGGCATATTAGCCTCTTCAACTGCTTGCATTAATGCGTCAGAACATTCTTTTGGCGAATCAGACCACTCTGAATATTGAATTATCTTGCCTGAACTTAATGTATCAAGTCCGTCACTACATAAAAGAACTCTATCACCAGCTTGTAATTCGAGTGGTGTTGATGGTACATCGATCTCATTGATATCTTCACCGGTGACGGCACTCATCAGCATGTTACGAGATAAGCCAGGTTCTGGTTCTACTGGTGTACCATCGGCTTCCATTCTGTCCAGAAAACCACCATAGCTATGATCAGCATTCTTTTTTGTTAATTCTCTGTTGCGAACAAGATAACAATGACTATCGCCAACACTGGCCCACCACATTTTCCCGTCTTCAAGAATGGCAGCTACCATTGTGCATCCCATACCTGCCAAGGCAGGTGTTTCGCCAACAGTTTCTTTAATAGAATTGTTTGCCTTAACTACTGCTTGTTCGAGAATTTCTGCAATATTTTCTGAAGGATAATTAGCAGAAACATGTTTGTTGAAAGCCTGTACTGCCATGTTACTGGCTACGTTCCCGGCAGCATGTCCGCCCATTCCATCTGCTATAACAACCAGTGCACTAGGTTTACCATTAGCATCGGTCAAATTGGTAATAAGAAATGCATCTTCCTGATAGTCTCTAGCGCCATCAATTTGAGACCCTGCTAATTCAAATTCAAGTGCCATACGTTAAGAAATCTCCATTAGAATCATTTGATAAAAGTAATGTAATATACTGATATTATTTATTATTAATTAGTACTTAACGTAGAAAATACTGTTTGGACAATATTTATATTTTATGTTTCATTATCCTACCAGTCCATCAATAAATTACAAATAAATACTTGATTCAGGTCAAGAAATAGGGATTAGTTTAATATTAATTAATTATATAGTTGCTGTTTAGTTGTGAGTGGGAAAAACACGAATTCTGGTCAAATTGACAAAATCCGTACGCGATTATGCGAAGTACGGTTATCGGATCGATTTCGCCTCACACGTAAGTTTAATCAATTACGAAATCTTACTAAGTATGACAAATCAAAATGGGACGCCTTAAATAGTAATATTAACATATCAATTCAAACGAAAATTAACAGGATAGAAAATAAACCGGAATCTCACTTTGATGAGCTGTTACCTATTAACCAACATATCAATGCGATTTCTAATTCCATAATAACTAATCAAGTCATCATTATTTGTGGTGAAACCGGATCGGGTAAAACAACCCAGCTTCCAAAACTATGTCTTGAGTCAGGGAGGGGGATTGATGGTTATATTGGACATACTCAGCCAAGACGCCTAGCGGCAAAGAGTGTTGCCAGGAGAATTGCCGAAGAATTAGAGTCAGATTTAGGAAACTATGTTGGTTACAAAATACGTCATCAGGATATGACGAATAAACATTCCTATATCAAATTGATGACAGATGGGATCTTACTGGCGGAATTACAACGGGATCGGTATTTAAATCAATATGACACCTTGATTATTGATGAGGCGCACGAGCGTAGTCTGAACATAGATTTTATTCTGGGTTATCTAAAGCAACTCTTACCAAAGCGACTCGATCTGAAGGTGATTATTACCTCTGCCACGATAGATGTTGCTCGTTTTTCTGCACATTTTGGTGATGCGCCGATAATTGAAGTATCAGGTCGAAGTTGGCCAGTTGATGTTTTATATCGTCCGATAGAAGATGATGAAGAGTCACTTGAGCGAGAAGACTCTATCTTGCAAGCAATTCATGAAATCACTTCATATGATATGGGTGACATCCTGATTTTTATGGAAGGAGAAGGCGAAATTCATGAAACTGACAAGTTTCTCCGCAAACAAAAGTTGCCAGATACTGATGTTTTGCCTCTTTACGCGCGTTTAAGTTCATCCAGACAAAACAAAATCTTTGCGCCACATAGGCGTCGTCATATTGTACTCGCGACTAATATAGCTGAAACATCACTGACAATACCCGGCATTCGATATGTTATTGATAGTGGTATGGCTCGAATCAGTCGCTATAGCTATCGTAGTAAAGTCCAACGGTTACCGATAGAAAAAGTATCTATGGCAGCTGCCAACCAACGCAAGGGACGATGTGGTAGAACCAGTGAAGGGATCTGTATTCGTTTGTACAGTGAAGAAGATTATTTGTCTCGTACTGAATATACTCAACCGGAGATCCTGCGTACCAATCTGGCTTCTGTGATTTTACAGATGAAGGCATTGAAGTTTGGTGATATTGAAAAATATCCATTTATCGATCCGCCGGACAAAAAATTGATTAATGATGGGATGCGGGTATTACGAGAGATCAATGCCCTGGATAAACAGGAAAATTTAACATCTATTGGCAGGAAGCTCGCGAGGTTTCCATTAGATCCAAGACACGCAAGATTATTATTAGCCGCTCATGATTTTAATTGTCTGAATGAAATGTTAATTATTGTAAGTGCGTTAAGTATCCAGGACCCCAGAGAGCGTCCAATCGATAAACAACAAAAAGCGGATGAATGCCACCAACAATTTAATGACGAGAAATCAGATTTTTTGTGGTATATCAATCTATGGAATTTTTATCACAAACAAATAAAAAGACTCTCTCAAAACAAGCTTAGAAAGCTTTGCCAGCAGAACCATCTGTCTTATATGCGAATACGTGAATGGTTGGATATACATAGACAATTACGCCATGTCTGTACAGAAATGAAACTGACTATAAATAATGAATCTGCCAGTTATCAGAATATACATTGTGCAATATTAAGCGGCATGCCTAGTCATGTCGCTTTTTTATCTGATAAACATGAATATACCGGTGCAAGAGATATTAAATTAAATCTGTTTCCGGCATCAGGACAGTTTCATATAAAACCAAAATGGATTGTTGCTGCCGAGTTGGTAGAGACAACACGTTTATATGCACGAAATGTGGCACGTATCGAATCAAACTGGCTAATCAATACTGCAAAACATTTATTAAAGCACGATTATTCTGATGCGTATTGGGATAATAGAAGCGCAAGAGTTGTTGCTTTACAAAAAACCAGTTTGTACGGTATGACTTTGATCGCCGGTAAAAGAATTAATTTTGGTTCTGTAAATCCAGTTGAATCGAAGTCCATATTCATCAGAAATGCGTTTATAGAGGGCGAACTGGAATCAAGCGTAAATTTTTTTAAACACAATAACAAAATAATTAATGAAGTAAGACAGCTTGAGATAAAGTCACGTCGTCCTGATATCCTCAATGAAGAAGTAATCTATGCTTTTTATAGTAAAGCATTACCTGGAAATGTTTATGATGGTCAATCTTTTGCCGCATGGGTCAAAATACTTAATAAAGATCAAAAACAAGCTCTATTTATGGATAAAGATTCAATATTGAATCATCAGGCCAAAGATGTTACTGATCATTTATACCCTGACTCTATTCAGAATAACGGTATCAAGATGCCGCTTGAGTATAAATTTATACCTGGCGATGTTGATGATGGGCTTAGTGTCGATATACCTGTTAAAGTGTTAAATCAGTTTAATAAAAACCAGATGGATTATCTGGTGCCTGGCCTGATAGAGGAAAAAATCACTGTCTTGTTAAAATCATTACCAAAACATCTTAGAAAAGTGCTTGTTCCTATACCAGAAACGACATCTGAATGTGTGAAGAATATAAAAAACCATTCTATTCCGTTGAAACAGAATTTATCTGCATATTTATTCAAGACAAAAAATCTTGAAATAAAAGATACAGATTGGTCAGATTCAATACTCCCTGAGTATCTGCAAGTGAATTACCGGATTGTTAATTCTAACAATGAAGTGCTCGATCAAGGTAAAGATATAACCTTGTTAAAACAAAAACTTTCCGAAATGGCTGAAAATGCTTTTACTAAATTATATGAAGATACATATGGTACAGAAGAGATTGCATGCTGGAATTTTGGAGATTTACCTTTTAGACAGGAAATAAAAACAAACGGAAATAAAATTACAATATACCCTTCACTAATTGAACAAGAGGGGAAAGTATATCGATATGCATTCGATAATCAGGAAACTGCAGAATACTGTTTAAAGTATAGCCTTAGGGGGTTGCTAAAAAATGAGCTTGTAAAAGAAATTAAATACCTGCGTAATAATCTTCGAGAAATTGAAAAACTTGCCTTGATGTATGGCAATATTGGAACAAGATGTGAATTAATTGATGCAATAGTAAATCTTGTGTTAGACGAGACATTTTTATATGAAGAACAACTGATCAGAAAACAAGATCATTTTTTTGCAACTTTAGATAAAAATAAACAGAAGTTGTTAATAAATGCAGAAAAAGTTTGTGTATTACTGGCAACAATACTGGGAAAATATATAACAGTGTCGTCCAAGCTTTCTGATCCAGATGTTTTAAAGCATGCTGGCGCTGTTAGTGATATTGAAGACCAGATGGATTATTTGATCTTTAATGGGTTTGTTGATGATGTTCCATATAAATATTTACTTCAGTACCCAAGGTATTTCGATTCCATATTAAAACGCATTGAAAAACTTGAATACACACAAAAAAAAGATAGACAAAATACTTCGTTGGTAGAAGAGCACTGGAACAGAATCAAGAAATTAGTGGATAATGCCTATGAAACAGAGAGTCTTTCAACAACATTATATGAATATCGTTGGATGATTGAAGAACTGCGAATATCGTTATTCACTCAAGAAATAAAAACGAGATTTCCAGTTTCGATAAAGCGTATGGATAAGATGTGGGATAAACTTCAAAAAACATATGGACAACACTAGAAATGCGCTTTTTCCGCGATAGCGGCGTCAGCGCCGTGCTTAAATCCTCATGTATTGTTTATACATTCCGGTTTTGCGCGCGGTGCTCACCCCTCAAGGGGGTACCGAGGTCCGTTATTCCCACGAAAAAATCACTATTTTTAGAGATGCCCAAATAAATAATAGATTTAAATCGAGATATTACATGGGTGAACAATCGATTGAATTTTCAATATTCCTGATTTTTACAGGCGCCGCAATATTTGCGACAATTGCGTTATATGCCAGACAGGCAATGATTGTTGCTTATATATTACTTGGTTTGATACTTGGGCCATGGGGGATGGGGCTTGTAAGTGATGCTGAATTAATCAGTGATATATCAAATATAGGCATTATTTTCCTTTTATATCTATTGGGTATGGATCTGTTGCCACAACAATTATGGCAAATGTTAAGAGAAGCCCTCGTCGTTACACTTACCAGTTCAATTATATTTTGTCTTTTTGGTTTTCTTATCGGGTTCATTTTCGGCTATGAATTTTTACAAGCACTTTTGATCGGCGCAGTTATGATGTTTTCAAGTACGATAATTGGCTTGAAATTATTACCAACAACAATCCTGCATCATAAACATACTGGACAAATTATTATCAGTGTATTGTTAATCCAGGATTTGATCGCGATTGTCATTCTATTGTTGCTTCAGGGATATGGTAAAGGTGGAAATCTAATGGTTGATATTGCCAGTCAACTTTTATATTTGCCGATATTGATTGGTGTTGTGTACCCGATGGCACGGTTCATTTTATTCAAGTTAATTTTACGTTTTGATCAAATACATGAGTATATATTTCTATTAGCGATTGCCTGGTGTCTTGGTATTGCAGAAATGGCATATTATGTTGGTCTGTCACACGAAATTGGTGCGTTTGTTGCCGGAGTTACACTGGCATCCAGTCCGATTGCACTATTTATTACTGAGCGTTTAAAACCCTTGCGTGATTTTTTTCTTATTATCTTTTTCTTTTCGCTTGGTGCCGGATTTAATATGTCAGTAATAAATGAGATTATTATTCCAGCATCAATTTTGGCTATTCTGGCGCTTATAATTAAGCCGGTTATTTTTAGCTGGTTACTACAAAAGGAAGGTGAAACGAAAAGTGTTTCATTAGAAACCGGTTTCAGGTTAGGACAGACTAGTGAATTTTCATTGTTAATTGCTGTGCTTGCTGTTAAATCAGGTTTTATTGATGATGACACATCCTATTTAATACAAATGGCGACACTGATAACATTTATAATATCTTCCTATGTGATAGTCTTGAAATATCCGACACCAATATCTGTGAGTGATCGTTTACGCAGAGATTAAATTAATAATAACTCTAGTGAATAATAAAATACTAAAAGTTGTGATTTATAGTATTTTATCTGTCGCCTTAATTTGTGGATTGTTTATAGCCGCTGATTATTATTCATTATTTGGGACTAGAACAAATGTTAAACTGGATTTTGTTGAGGCGCGTTTCCGCACGCTTGATGCTGATACAGGGAAGCTTGTTTTAAATGTAGGGGTTCGATGTTTTCAAAAGAATAATATGAATGCTTGTACAAGAAGGGATAGTCATCGCGCCGGTATTGTTTCAGTGCATATACCTGTGCGTCGTATTATTAAAAAATCAGTTTTATTTGAAAAGTCTGAAGAATTAATCAAGGCCTCTGATCCTGAAATTCATATTATGCTTTTTCATCAGAATTATCATAATCCTACTGAAACTTTGCTGTTAGCTGATATATATTCAAATAAAGTTAATGAAATTACTGTGAATATGAAACCGCGTATTTGGGATGATCTAGGTGAGTCGGACGATGAGTGATGCATTAGATTATTTATTGAAAGTCAGAAAAGATGCGATAGGGCCTTACTTTCAATTTTTGAAAGAGGGTGGGAAACATCTTGATAATAAAACAAGATCAATATTATCAGTTATAACTAAAGTTGATGCGCAAACTGAAGCCGGTTTTAAACAATACCTTGTAAGGGCATTAAGAGAAGGTAATCAGGCAGATGAAGTACTTGATGCCATGCTGGTCTGTTTACCAACATTAGGGCTAAGCAAGATCATTTGGGCCATTAATATTATTCTTGAAATGGATATTCCTGAATTTAACCCTGAATACATTGGTAAAGAAAAACAGTGGTATAAATTGGCATCAATCAATGATTTAAAAGAAGGTGTATCACGAATTGATTATGATAATCGAGCCTGTTTTATTAATAAAAATGGTGATGATTATCAGATTTTTGATAGTCGTTGTCCGCATCAAGTCACAAATATCCCCATACTAGCCATGAATGGAATGACGTTGACATGCCCGAAACATCAATGGAAATTTAATCTAGAGAATGGTGAGTGTATTGAAAAAGGAAATAGTCCACTCAACAAGATTAATCACAAGATTGAAGATGACTATCTCTACGTCTATTCATAAGTATTATAGTTGGAATAACGACCAAGTTAACTTGATGGCGCGTTTTATGCGCCGGTCAAGTTGAGCGCTTTGTTAGCGCTTGGTTTTCGAGTCTTTCGACCAGCCAAAGCTTTATTATAGATTGGCGGGTTACACCAACACGACTTGCCTCTTTATCTAAGGAATCAATTATCCAGACAGGGAAGTCTACATTGACTCTTTTTTGTTTTTGATTTGGGTGCTTCAAAGTGGATAAATCAAGGTTATCGATAATATCTGCTTTGTTGTCATCAAATTTTTTATCAAAAGCTTTAGATTTCATAAAGTTCTACCTCCGCCTTTCGTGAACGTCTGACAGAAATTATTCTGATGATATTTTCACGGTAAGTTATAACGGCCGACCAATGCCTGCCTTCAATGCAACCAATTATTAGAAAACGAGACTCACCATCAGATGTTGCCTGTACTTCGACTAGGTCTGGATCATTCCAAAGTTCCTGAGCAGCAACGAAGTCGATTCCATGCTTGTTTAAATTCGAAGTACTCTTTTTCTCGTCAAATTCGAAATAATGCATGGTATAAAATATATACCATAATTACTCTATGTGCAAGCTGGGGAGAGGGCGCTAACGTCTTGGTTATGTTTCATTCTCCACGACTCTGTAACTTGAAAGCGGCATACTCGGAGCGTGAGCTGCTTATAGGCTCAAGGCCTTTTTCACTGCACCATGTAATCAGCGCTTTGATATTGATTGATACCTTTTTAACGCTGAGTCCTTCCGCTTTTAGATTGTTAATAGCTACGGTTGCGCTCTTTTTCCACTCATCATAGGTAGCATCCAATGACTCGGGATCAGGAACAACTTCCCTGAGTTGTTTCCACTGTTCAGGTTGATACCAACAGAACCCTATTTGAATTTTTTCTTCATTGGTCATTGTCTACTCTCGATATCTACTGAAACATAACGCTTCAAATCAACCGCCGACGAAGGAGGTCGGCTGGATTTGATTGTTATGCGCCATAGTATTCTGGCGATTCATTCCTTCGAAATGGGCCATTCTCCCCCTAGCGCAAAAATCTTTTCTTCGCACTGTGGATCTATGTGTCCATTATTCAATGTCTCTTGAAGCATCTTTAGGCCTTCCACCTCAATCAACGCTCGGCTATCTTCTGGTAAACAGTTCATGAAAATAGCTATTGAGCTAGGGTCTTCCGATAAGACAGTAGCAATTGTTTCTTCTTCCAATATAGGACTATTTTCTCTTCGCATTTGAGCGATTACCGGGATGTAAAATCTTCTTACGTTATCTTTGTGGTATGTGTCAGCTTTCTCGATATTATTTAGTGTCTCATCATCACCCGCGAATGCAGATCGCAAATCCGATATTACTGCCTCCCGAAGTTGGTCTGCTTTTGATGCGATTTCGGTAGCGGGGCCACCCACCCCCAGCGAGAAAAAAATAAGGTCATCGATACTCTCCCGTAGGGTCATCAAATCGCCACTAGTGGCTGTATGTGGAAGCGCCTCGATTTTCTGTCCTAGCTCTTCGAGACGTCGCTGACACAAAATGTAATCATCTTCATCCTTCTTCATTGCCTCTTGAAGGTCTTCAAGCGAGACGCTCCTTCTTGACTCTGGAAAATAAGGATTATTGTGCCGTCTCATCAAATGGGACTCATACGCTCCAGGATAATTTGACCATTGCAACGTGCCTTCTGTAGATTCCAGGTTTGCCTGATTCGGCGAGACCATCGTCGCAAGACCCTTGGCAATCGTTACGAATTCTTCTGTCTCCGAATTCGCTGATTGCATTGCTTGTTGGCGATTTTGTTCCCATGCCGCGGGATTGCTGTCGTATGCAGCGGCATGTTTGGAAATTGCTTCCACCATCCCCCTTTTCTCGGCTTCCTCCGCTCCGAATACGGCCAAGTAGGCATACCGCATTGCAGCGGCTGATTTTTCCCCGGAATCGAAAGGCCCTTGTGCTGCCCAGACAGGAAATACTCGGCGAGCAAGTCCGCTAGCGCGTTTGAAGATGTGTGACCTGTACCACTGCCACAGCAAAGCCGCAAGAGCAGCCGTCACGATCAAAATGAAGACGGCTACCTGCAAATTTGTCATAGGGCAAATCTCCTAGCGTGCGATGGCGTCTTAGTCAAATGGCGCATAACGTCGCAAATCACCGGCTGCCCAAAGCTGCAGAGCGAAGCGGCGCAGTTTTGGGCAGTCCGAGTGCATTTGTTTTGTTAGGCGGCTACAGCTACTCGCGATTACGCCAAAATCCTGGTCTTCTACGGCGATGGGCGACCGCA
>CAYMPA010000076.1:0-13888 GCA_964392105.1 uncultured Enterobacteriaceae bacterium | reverse complement strand
AAGTTTATTGAGATTATCTTCATCACTGGCATCACTTCCGGCATAACGTGCTGAATAAATACCCGGCCTGCCCTTTAGTGCAAGTACTTCAATCCCTGAATCATCTGCAATAACGGGGTGATCTGTATACCTTGCTGCATTACGTGCTTTTATTAATGCGTTTTCTATAAATGTTAATCCGGTCTCATCTACATCTTTAACATTAAATTCAGATTGCGGGATAACATAAAACCTTGTGTCATCTAGTAATGCATTTATCTCTCTGGCCTTACCCAGATTATTGCTTGCCAGAACAATTTCCTGCTTAACCCGCATAATTCATTAAGGATTACTTCGGGCATCCTTCCCTACGCCCTTCGGGCCAGCCTTCGGCTGTTCAAAATCGCTCCAGGCGATTTTGTCGGAATTTAGGGGAAATCGGTCTAAGCAGGTTGGGCAATCGGCCGAAGATTCATATTCGTAGCTATGGGTCGAGGACGAATATTCAAGATGCAACGCCCTATTTTTCATAAAACCGAACAGGACAAACTGTACTGATAAAAACAAGGCCGAAACCATCCATAACTGCATAAACCATAAATTAAAATTCATCGCTTAAAATCCGCCTTCATGTAATATGTGGGTCAATATTATTGTCCTTAATTATTGATTCAGGGCATTACGTTGATGCTCAAATAATTCGGTTATCCCTTTTTGAGCTAACTCCAACATACTATTTAATTCTTCAGGCGTGAAAGGGTGCCCCTCTGCTGTTCCCTGTACTTCAATAAAATGATTTTCGTCATTCATAACAACATTCATATCCGTCTCGGCAGTTGAGTCCTCGATATAATCCAGATCCAGTACCGGGTCACCATCATGAATACCGACAGATATAGAAGCTATCTTTCCTTTAATTGGATCAGAATCGATTAAACCATCAGTCATGGCCTTATTAACTGCATCAACTAATGCAATATAGCCACCCGTGATTGATGCTGTACGCGTACCGCCATCTGCCTGGATGACATCACAGTCAACCACAATAGTATTTTCACCCAGAGCATCCATATCCACGACTGCACGAAGTGAGCGGCCAATCAGCCGCTGTATTTCCATCGTACGACCGCCTTGTTTATTTTGCGTTGCCTCACGTCGCATACGCGATCCGGTTGAGCGTGGCAACATTCCATATTCACCGGTTACCCAACCCTGACTTTTACCACGTAGAAATCCGGGGACCCCAGCCTCAAAACTGGCATTACAAATAACTTTTGTATTTCCAAACTCAATCAATACCGATCCTTCGGCATGGCAGGTAAAATTCCTTGTTATTGTGACCGGCCTGAGTTGATCCGGTGAACGTCCACTAGGGCGCATATGAGTCTCCTGTTTAAAAAAGTGCAGTATTATCCTAAAAACCTCAGTTGACCGCTACTTATGAATGGAGGTATTAGAAAAGGAGATAAACCTATAAACTTTTATTTACCTATCAGGTGAGGAAAACACGCTACACAGGTTTATGCTATGTTTTGGGCTGCCCTGCGGCGTTACGACTCTTGGCAAGGACTACAGCCATTACCTGCGCGCTGTGCCTTGCTCTGACTTCCCGCCTGAACTCTGAACCTGCATCTTGAGGTAAGCTTGGGTATCTACCAATGAAACGTTACTATTAACGAACAATAATAATGAAAAGGACAATTTAATGATTAAGAGCATGACTGCCTATGGTAGAGCCGAACTCTCAGGCGACTGGGGGGAGGCTTCTTGCGAAATTCGAAGCGTTAACCATCGCTACCTGGAAATGTCAATTCGTCTGCCAGAAGAATTACGCCTTCTTGAACAGATCATTCGTGAACGTATTTCCGATAGACTAAAGCGCGGAAAAGTAGATTGTAATATTCGTTTTGAACAAGGTGAAATTTCTAATGGGGCACTACCTTTAAATCAGGATTTATTAACAAAAGTAATCGAAACTGCTGAGAAAACGAATGAACAATTAAAAACTGCTTCGCCATTAAACCCCCTGGAATTATTACGCTGGCCAGGGGTTCTGGATAAAGATGTCCCGGATCCTGAAACCATAAGTACACCATTACTCGAATTGATTGATCAAACACTGGATGCAGTCATCGATACGCGTCAACGTGAAGGTGAAAAGATTAAAACTATGATCCTTGAACGTTGCCAATCTGCAAAAGAAAATGTTTCCAAGGTTCGTGAATTAATGCCAACAATTCTCGATAATCTTCGTGATAAATTGACACAACGCGCACAAGAACTCAGTAATGAATTTGACAACGACCGTTTGGAACAGGAATTGCTTCTTTTATCACAAAAAATGGACGTCGCTGAAGAAATGGATCGCCTTGATGCACATATTGATGAAGTGACCCGGGTGCTTGATCAAAATGGCCCTGTCGGACGACGACTGGATTTTCTGATGCAGGAAATGAATCGTGAATCAAACACATTAGGGTCTAAATCTTCTCACCTTGATACAAGTAATGCATCGGTCGATCTAAAGGTATTGATTGAACAAATGCGCGAACAGATCCAAAACATCGAATAGTAATATACTTACATGAATAATAATAAAAGCGGTACATTATTTATCATTGCAGCACCCTCTGGTGCGGGGAAGACATCACTAATAAAAACATTAGTTTCAGAGATTAATAATATTGATATATCGATCTCATACACGACCCGCAAACCTCGAGCAGATGAGAAAAATGGCGAGGCCTATTATTTTATTGATGAAAGTGAATTCAAGAAACTTATTAACAAAAATTACTTTCTTGAATATGCCAAGGTCTTTGATAACTATTATGGCACTCCTAAAGACTGGGTCGAGCAGGAAATGCTTACCGGGAAAAACTTCATTCTTGAAATAGATTGGCAAGGAGCCCAGCAAGTAAAATCACAATTACGTAATAGTGTTGGTCTTTTTATTCTACCTCCTGACTATCATTCACTGCGCGAAAGATTGTTAAGTCGTCAAAATGATGAATTGGAGACAATTGAGCGGAGGATGGAAGCTGCACGTGAGGAAATATCTCATTACAAGGAATTTGACTACATCGTTATAAATGATAATTTTGAAAAGGCCCTGGCAGAAATCGAGGCCATTATTACCGCGACCAATCTGGGCTGTTGCCGCCAATCGGATTTTTATGATGATTTTGTCGCTCAAATCATGGCGCATGACGATTAAGAGGCTGTTCGGTAATAAATGAATCGGCTGCAAACACTTCTTATTTGGTTCATTTTAACGCGCGATTTCATGCGACACATCCCTGTGCCGCACCCCTGCGGGGCGGCTTTCAGCCGTGCAAATCAAACATCCTTGCGATTTGTCGTTAAATAGAATGACTATTCGCCTCAAACGGGCATCAAAATAAACTCGAAAAGAATCATTTTCGCTTCAATTCATTATTGCCGAACAGCCTCTAAATTAAGTAGAATAGCGCCTCACAAAACGCTGGTTATTTTTTAACCGGTGAGAATTTGAAAATATCTTTTTTTAGGAATGAGGAATATTCATGGCCAGACTAACCGTTGAAGATTGCCTGGAAAATGTTGATAATCGCTATGATCTGGTTTTATTAGCTAGCAAACGCGCTCGTCAAATTGCTTTAGGCGCAGATCCTTTGGTACCTGCCGACAATGACAAACCAACTGTAATTGCATTACGCGAGATAGCCGAAAATCTCGTAACAAATAAGAACATCGATACAATAAACAAGTTTGATACAGATGAGGAATTCTCCGAAACTGATTTTGATCTACCTCCTGCCGAATAATTAACAATCCTGTTTTCCAGACAGAAAGGCGCAGCAAGCGCCTTTCTGCTGTTGTATCATACAGTTCCAGTACGAAACCACCGTATAATTAATTAACATCACTGCCAGTGCTAACAATTAACGACCTTAGTAAACTTATCGGTACCTATCTGCAACCAGATCAGGTCAGAAAAGTTCAACACGCCTATCAATTTAGTGCCAAGGCGCATGAAGGACAGAAGCGTATAAGTGGTGAACCCTATATTCACCATCCCCTCGAAGTTGCACGTATCCTTGGCGAAATGCATATGGATCACCAAACATTGATGGCCGCCATACTGCATGATGTAATCGAAGATACACCAACAGCTAAAGCTGAAATAAGACGAAAGTTTGGTAAAGGTGTTGCTGATCTGGTTGATGGTGTCAGTAAACTGGACAAGATTCAGTTTGAAAGTTTTGCTGAAGCCCAGGCACATAACTTTCGAAAGATGTTGATGGCGATGAGTAATGACATACGTATCATCATGGTCAAGTTAGCCGATCGCCTGCATAACATGCGCACTCTTGAAGTATTAAAACCGGAAAAGCGTCGACGCATTGCCCTTGAAACTCTTGAGGTTTATGCACCAATTGCATTACGGCTTGGTGTTAACTCAATACGCCTGGAACTGGAAGAGCTCGGCTTTGCGACATTATATCCACTACGCTACAGAATATTGAATGAACAAATAAACAAGGCACGCGGACATCGTAAGGAAATTATAACCAAGATACGTACTGCCTTGAAACGCCGTATGCGTCAGGAAAAAATTCCAGGACAGATATTAGGTCGGGAAAAACATCTTTACGGAATTTACCAGAAGATGCGGAATCAACATTTATCATTTGCAGAAGTTTATGACGTTTATGCCTATCGATTAATCGTTGATGATGTCGACACTTGTTATCGCACGGTAGGCACTGTGCATAATTTGTATAAACCTGTACCTGGCAAATTTAAAGATTATATTGCTATCCCGAAAACTAATGGCTATCAATCTCTACACACTGTTTTATTTGGTCCTTACGGTGTTCCAATCGAGATTCAAATCCGTTCCAAGGATATGAATGATGTTGCAGAAGTAGGTATTGCAGCACACTGGTTATATAAAGCAGAGGGTAAATCCAGGAATATTAATCGTAGTGGTAGAGGAGATCGAAGCACTGCACATCGTCGTGCCAGGGAATGGTTACGAAACATCGTTGAAATGAATAAAGCTGCCGGAAATCCGGAAGAATTTTTTGAAAATGTCAAAATAGATCTATTTCCCGATGATGTTTACATCTTTACACCGCAAGGTAAGATCATGGAACTACCCAACGGGGCCACGGCAGTCGATTTTGCTTATGCAATACATACTGACATTGGTAACTGTTGTGTTGGTGCCAGAATTAACAGAAAACTGGTTCCACTAGGTACACAATTAGCGAATGGCGAGACTGTCGAAATTATTACCGCATCTAGTGGACGACCTAATCCAGCATGGTTAAACTTTGTTGTCACTGCTAAAGCTCGATCCCAGATTAGACACTTCCTGAAAGATCTTCAACACAGTGAAGCTGTTGCACTGGGGAAACGTTTATTAAACCGTGAGCTCGAACCCTTCGCAATTACTTATCAAGATATCAGTGAATCAGATATGCAACACTTGCTAACTGAAAACAAGGTTAATAGTGAAGAGAACCTGTTTGAAGAGATAGGACTGGGCAATAAAATGGCCCCCTTGATTGCAAGAAAGTTAGTCGCATTTGAAAAATTAACCACACGACAAAATAAAAAAAGTCGTTCTAATGAAACCATTCCTCTATCCATTAAGGGAACTGAAGGTATGGTCGTCAATTTCCCTAAATGTTGTTATCCGATCCCGGGCGATCCGATTCATGGCTTTGTTACCTCAGGACGAGGCATTGTTGTACATCGACAAAGTTGTAAAAACATTGCTGAATATCAAAACCATCAGGAAAAATGGATCCATGTAGAATGGGAACCTGATATTGAACGTGAATTTCAGGTAAAGATTCGCTTGAATGCCAGTAATCAACGTGGGGTACTTGCAACAGTTGCTGCTACCATTGCAGATGCTGGGGCAAATATCGAGAATGTAGAAATGAAAGAACAAGATGATCGTTATACTTCATTACGATTTATTATTGAAGTACAGAACAGGATTCATTTGGCGAACGTGATGAGAAAAATCAGGGCTCTTAAAAGTGTTTCACAAATTATTCGATCATAAACACTATTAACAAGAATTGAGAACACCTATAAATATTAGTAATTTTTTCGTGAGTGCGAGGCCGCTCATAGACATCCATGTGCATCAGAGCACTGTAGCGCGGACGACTGCATGGATGCAGGACGCCTACATGGACCTCGGTACCCCCTTGAGGGGTGTGGAGATGATAGAGAGTGTCGGGAACACATTCTCGAGGTAGAGCGACGCAGGGAGCCAAAGCCGAGAACCGCAGTGTATAAGTAATACATGAGGACAGTGTGCCCTCTGGATGTTCGAGCACGGTGTCAACGCCGCAATCGCGGACCTCGGTACCCCCTTGAGGGTGAAAAGTGCATTTTTTTAGGGGTGTCCATGACTATAAATAAGGGGAAAACAATGCAACGGGAAATAATATCTACTAAGGATGCACCACAAGCTATAGGAACATATTCACAAGCGGTAAAGGTCGGAGATACAGTATATCTTTCCGGTCAAATTCCCCTGGTTCCAGAAACTATGGAACTAGTCGAAGGTGATATGCGTGCTCAGATTACACGCGTATTCGACAACCTCACTGCTGTTGCAAATGCCGCGGGGGCTTCATTAGCAGATATCAGCAAATTAAATATCTATCTTACAGATTTGTCACATTTCCCTTTAGTCAATGAAATCATGGCTGAATACTTTTCTGAACCGTACCCTGCGCGCGCGGCCGTTGGTGTCGCCAGTTTACCTAAAGGTGCGATGGTTGAAATGGATGCAATCATGATTCTTTAATTTGTTTGAAGCTTATATACGCTTTGACAATTAATAATCAATATGCCCTATCAGATACTGTCACTTCATTAAGTGGTGTTGGACCTCGCTTGCAGGAAAAACTGGAACGTATCGGAATTAATAAAATTCAGGATTTGTTATTTCATTTACCTTATCGTTATATTGATCGTACACATCTGACGCCAATAGGTGCATTACAACCTGGACATGATGCATACATCCAGGGAGAAATAGAACTCACACAAGTTCGTTATGGTAAACGTCGATCATTATTATGTCGAATAAGTGATGGTACTGGTGCAATTGTTTTACGTTTCTTTTATTTTTCCAGAACACAGGAAAAAGGATTGCAACGAGGTTTATCATTACGCTGTTATGGGCAGGTCCGTCGTGGTCCAAATTCATTGGAAATAATTCATCCCGAATATCGCCGGCTTGATGATAATCTCGATGAGGAATTGGAAGAACAATTAACAGCAGTTTATCCGAGCACTGAAGGTTTACAACAGGCTCGTTTGCGTAAATTAACCGAACAGGCCTTGATAACCTTAAATAATGACAAACAAAATCTGGTTGAATTATTACCTGAAAATATATTAATCAAACAAAATTTACCAACACTGGCCGAGGCACTGGAATATGTACATCGGCCACCACCCGATGCCAATGTACAAAGTCTTATTGAAGGACAACATCCTGCACAACAAAGACTGGCGTTTGAAGAATTACTCGCACATCAATTAAGTCTGCTTGAACTACGGAACGAGTTAAGAGCGGAACAATCTCCCACTTTTGACAAAAGCACACACTTTGTCCCTGAATATATAAAAGGATTGCCTTTTAGATTAACTAATGCCCAGGAACAAGCCTATAAAACCATAGCATCTGACTTAAACAAAACTGTAGCAATGCTAAGGCTTGTGCAAGGTGATGTCGGATCAGGCAAAACTGTTGTTGCGGCATTATCTGCATTACAAACCATTGAAGCAGGTTACCAGGTAGCGATTATGGCACCAACAGAACTACTTGCTGAACAACACTACAATAATTTTTTACTCTGGTTTGAACCACTCGGTATCGATGTTGTATTTCTGACAGGTAAACTAAAAAAATCTATACGAGATGAAGTTGCAGCACGACTTCAGGATGATACTCCTGTTGTCGCTATTGGCACACATGCCTTGTTTCAGGAAACCGTCTGTTTTGCAAAGTTAGGATTGGTTATTATTGATGAACAACATCGCTTTGGTGTGCATCAACGACTCGCTTTACTGGAAAAAGGGCAACAACATGACAAGTACCCGCATCAATTAATCATGACTGCTACACCTATCCCGAGGACATTGACCATGACTGCCTACGCAGATCTTGATCATACAGTGATTAATGAATTGCCTCCTAATCGAAAAACCATAAACACAAGTGTTATTTCAAATGAACGACGTGATGACATTATAGACAGGATAAAACATGTTTGTGCAGAAGGACGACAGGTTTATTGGGTATGTACATTGATCGATGAATCTGAAACATTGCAATGCGAAACAGCAATCGAAACTTCAGAAACACTGAAAGAAAAATTAGCTTCAATTACTATCGGGCTGATACATGGTCGTATGAGGTCAGACGAAAAAGAGACCGTGATGCAGGATTTTAAAGATGACAAAATTAATCTTTTGGTTGCAACAACAGTTATTGAAGTTGGCGTAGATGTTCCCAATGCGAGTTTAATGATAATTGATAATGCAGAACGACTCGGTTTATCACAATTACATCAATTACGTGGTCGAATCGGTCGTGGTGAAATTCAAAGTGATTGCGTTTTAATGTATCAATCTCCTCTTGGTGATTTAGCCAAACAACGGCTTGATATCATGCGCACCAGTAGCAATGGTTTTGTCATCGCTGAAAAGGACCTTGAATTACGAGGTCCGGGGGAAGTATTAGGTACACGTCAAACTGGAATACCGAATATGCGTGTTGCCGATCTGGTGCGTGATGCACGCTTGTTACCCGAAATTCAAAATACAGCAAAAATTTTACTCGCGCAAAATCCTGACAAGGTAAAATCATTAATTCATCGCTGGCTTGGAAAAAACTTCGAATACAGTAATGTTTAATGACCAGAGAATAACAATTGAAACTTCATTGGCAAAATAAAGAAACATCTCGTCTAAGTCTTCGTGATAAACGATTACATCCTTTTTTGTTTCAGAAGGGCTCACTAACACGTTTTATACAACAACATTGCAAAGGGTCATTTCATATCGATCTGATAATTGAATCATGGTGTTATCCAATGCCGGACGAAAGTCGTTTACTGTCATTGCGAAATCACGAAATTACATTTATCAGAGAATCCTGGTTAAAATGCGACAATCAAACATTAGTCTATGCTCGTACAGTGATCCCACAAAAAACGCTTAAAGGGGAAAGCCAAATACTGACAAGGCTGGGAACTAAACCATTGGGCAATGTATTATTTAATGATAATACGACATACCGTACAAATATGCGTTATGCGAAAATTCCCTTACACAGTGAACTTTATAAAGAGGCAACAAAAGATACAGATATAACTTCTGAATTATGGGGAAGACGATCACTCTTTTATATAAAAGATAAACCTTTACTGGTCATTGAAGTATTTCTACCTGCGATTCTGGCATGCATCTGAAACTAGCGACATTTATAAATAAACTCTTAGTACTGTCTATCAAGGTCTGGACAGTAGCTGCCAGATACGCTCATAAATTAATCATTACATGCAAGACATACTGGCCTGGTATCTACGAACGACTTCAACAATATACATTACTAATAAGACTGGACCGTCCTATTGGAATCTTTTTATTGTTATGGCCTACACTTTGGGCATTATGGATAGCTGCAGAAGGGTTCCCTGACTCTCGGGTATTTATAGTTTTTGTCCTTGGTGTATTCCTGATGCGTTCTGCCGGATGTGTTCTTAATGATATTGCTGATCGGCATTTTGACCCACTTGTTTCCCGAACACGAACTCGACCATTGGCTGCCGGGAAGGTATCTTCTGTGGAATCATTAATGGTTGCTGGCTGTTTAATCTTTATTGCATTCTTACTTGTATTAACAATGAATGAGCTTACGATACAGTTGGCTTTTGTTGCGGTAATCCTCACCAGTATTTATCCGTTTTTAAAACGTTATACTTATCTCCCCCAGTTTTTTCTGGGCCTGACATTCGGCTGGTCTATCCCGATGGCATTCGCAGCACAAACCAACTCTATACCACAAATTGCCTGGTTATTACTCATTGCAAACGTCCTCTGGTCGGTCGTCTATGATACGATGTATGCAATGGTTGATCGGGAAGATGACTTGAAAATCGGAGTTAAATCAACAGCGATTTTGTTTGATGATGCTGACCGGGTTATCATCGGGATAATTCAAGTACTGGTATTGACAACATTAATTATGACGGGGAGACAGGCACAACTGGGAATAACCTATTTTATCAGTCTTGGCATTGCAGCCTGTTTTTTTATTTATCAATTGAGCTTGATTTGGAACAGGGAACCTAAACGCTGTATGCAGGCCTTTTTAAATAACAATTGGGTTGGTCTGATTATTTTTACAGGATTATTTCTGGATTTTCTAATAAATAATAATGCCTAAATTTGTTATAAAAATATTTCTGTTTTTCTTGCTACCTCTATTACCGGTTTCCGGTGAAGATGATGAGAAATTAGTTTCGCAAGAATGCAAACGGATTGGCAGTAAGTTAGGTAGTGTCAGCATTCAGGATTGTTTAAATATTAATCTTACTGCTACAGACGGACGTTCAAATAACAATGCACCTATCTTGTTAAAAGAATACCCACCCCTCGAGAGACGATCACCGCTTGGTAAAGTTTTGTTGATAGGAGGAATTCATGGAGATGAATATTCATCAGTCAGTATTGTTTTTAAATGGATGCGGATATTGGATGAACACCATTCCGGTTTATTTCATTGGCAAATTATACCACTGTTAAATCCAGACGGATTGCTAAGAAAAAAATCACAACGCATGAATGGGGATAATGTTGATTTAAATCGGAATTTTCCCATGCATGATTGGGAAAATACGGCGATAAAATACTGGAGAGAATATACTGAACGTAATCCAAGATATTATCCAGGTAAAGAACCATTAAGCGAACCTGAATCAACCTGGCTGGTTGAACACATAAACCATTATAATCCTGATGTCATCGTTGCAGTACATGCACCTCACGGAGTTGTTGATTATGATGGCCCACGTAACGGCCCATATAAACTGGGACGCCTTTACTTAAATCTGTTAGGTACATACCCTGGTTCTTTAGGCAATTACGCCGGGATTCAACGTGAAATTCCTGTCGTTACTATTGAACTTCCCTATGCTGGCATTATGCCTACGAATAAGGAAATACATGGTATCTGGCGTGATTTGGTGAAATGGTTAAGTAAAAATATAACAGAAGAAGCTTACAACGAGTCTATTGAAAAAAATCAGGACGCGACCCCCTCATAGATTATTCGCCATTGCCCATCATCTTCCATACGCCAATACTGGCGTTTGGTAAATTTTCTATGAAAATTGTCACTGGCATAATCCTGTACAAAAGTGACTACCATTAATTTTTTTTCACCTGGATAAAGAAACATGCTTGTATCTGTTATATTAACCTTGATGAATTTTTTTGAGGGATTAACCCTGCGCTTATATTCAACCCAGGATTCATAATCTTTACCCAGACCCGAATATTCTTTTGAATAGTGGCGTAGATATAAATTCACATCCCGACTTTCCCAGTCATGGCGCCATTGCTCAACGAATAATTCAAAATTACCACGACGTTTTTTCCATTCCTGTTTTGCAATCCAGTTAATCGAATCAGAAATGATAACCGGTGTACGTCCTTCTTTTATAAATGGAGACAGCACATTTAAATCATGATTACTAACAATGACACAACCATTACTGTCCCTGGGAGGCCGGCTATATGTACTACTTGGCGTACCGTGTAACCAGATACCATAACCTGTACGACCATGACGTTGGTCCCAAGCGTTGGGATAATCTATAGGGAAGGCACCATCACCATATAGATCCGGTAATTCTTCTGGATTAATAAATCCGGTTACAAAATACACACCAACCGGTGTTTTTAGATCACCTTCAATATATTTACCTGTGCCATTCTTGCCAATTGTGACATAAAAATCCTTTATCAATATTGGCACACCATCCTGATTCTTGAACAGGAACAGGCGTGACCGGGATGAATCCACGACAATGACATGATCCTGTTTACTTGCCAGCTGAATTAAGGAAGAGGGTATCTTGTCTCGATCAACCGGTGATTTATGGTATTGCCATCGCGCCTGAACCTCATCTCGTAATGCACTAATTCGTTCAAAAGAGGCATTGGGTATATTGCCGAAATCGGTGATTGCCTGAGAACGGGCCAACATCAGATCGGCATACATCAATTGTGCTACCTTGAAATCCGGGTTGACCTTTATCAAATGATGTAAATCCTTTATTGCCTGTTCAGTATTATTGTTTTTAATATTTTCCAGTGCATTGATTAAAAGGTTTTCAGAATATGTTGATAATCCTTGATCGGACGTTGCTTTTGAAAGGAGGTCGCCAGCAGTTACCGGTATATTGAAATTACCGATACAAAATATTAAGAAAAGATAT
Organism: uncultured Enterobacteriaceae bacterium; assembly: GCA_964392105.1. GTDB lineage: Bacteria > Pseudomonadota > Gammaproteobacteria > Eutrophobiales > Eutrophobiaceae > UBA7359. The sequence continues at coordinate 1,379 of CAYMPA010000076.1, read as the reverse complement.
TTGTAATTAATTTTCATTGTGAACATCACCTTAGAGACTGTCTGGTAATAATATTCCGAAGCGAAAATGGTCTTGTTTGAGGGCAATTTTGCGATCGATTGAGGCGAATAGTCATTCTATTTAACGAAATCGAGCGTAAAATTGTACCAAATAAGGGCATTTGCAGCCGGAATCATTATCACCAGATAGTCTCTTATATAAATTATCGCGTTCTCTCCTGAGTAATCAACCATTTATCTTCAACTTTTCGCATTAATATCTCTTTATTAACCTTATCACCATAGGTATCTGACTGATAACGTTGTGTGAACTTGACTTCAGCATAATCCTTTCCGTGCAGATTTATCTTCATATTAGATAATGTGACCTTGATAAAACTTGGTCTCAGCAAGCGTTTGCGCCGATTTTTTTCCCATTCTCCCCGACTTAATCGTTTTGGTGGTATAAATTCTTGAGCATAGCTCCCAAGGTATGTGTCAATATCCTGCGCAGACCAGGCATTTGCCCAATCATTTACATCCGATTCAACTGCTTTTCTGTTTTGTGCAATTTCTTCTTCAACATCAATTTTTTTAACCGGGGGTAAGACTGGTTTTTCCGGGGCTTTAACAGGCTCCGGTTCTTTCTTCGCAGGAATTGTGATGATTTCCGGTTGTGGCACAGGTTTGGCCACCTGTTGTTTTTCAGGCCTAGGCTCTGGTTCTGTCTCTGGAGAAGCGATCGCAACAACTGTTTTTTCAGGTTCAGGCCCTGGTTCTGGTGGAGCTGATATCAATTCATTAACAAGAGATAATTTTTCTCTAGCGGTCTTATTACTGGTGTCCAACTCCAATGCCTGGTTATAGGCACGGCTGGCCATTTTGGCATAAATATCGCCTAGGTTTTCGTGTGCAGTAGCATAACTAGGGTGAGTATTGATTGCGCCCTTGAGTGCTTCTTCAGCCTCTGAGTATTTTCCTTGAGCAGCATAGACAACAGCAAGGTTATTGTAAGGCTCAGGTAATTCAGGATTTTCTTTAGTCAATTGTATAAATACTTTCTCAGCATCACTGTATCGATCAAGACGCGTCAAAACCAAACCTTTCATAAACTGCAATTTAATATCTGACTTGTTCTGGGAAAGTTGATCCTCAGTTAATTTAAGGGCTTCTTTATATTGCCCCTTTTTAATTAAAAGCTGAATGTCACCGTAAGATGTTTGTGCGAAGACACTGGAAATACAGAGAATGAGACTCAGGAATATTAAAATAATATTTTTATAAAAAATCATGGATAATTCCATTAATAGTGAATTGAAGACCTTTTCTGTATCTGTTTCCACAGTCTGGAGCCCCGAGAGGGAATCGAACCCCCAATAGATGATTACAAATCATCGGTTA
>CAYMPA010000075.1:0-14005 GCA_964392105.1 uncultured Enterobacteriaceae bacterium | reverse complement strand
GGTTTGCTAAATCTATACCCAATACTTCTAACGGTTTGTATATAGTTTTCGCATTTATGTTTTGAAAGAAGGCGACGCAACCGCCTTATATGGGCATCAATAGTCCTTTCATCAATATCAATGTCACCACCCCATACTGAATCAAGGATATTCTTCCTATTTAAAGCTTTTCCAGCATGTGATAGAAAAAACTCGAATAGTTTGAATTCTGTCTTGGTTATATTGATGGGCCTATTATGTATAATTAAAGTAAAGCTATCTGAGTCAAGACAGAAAATATCATATATTATTTTATTTTTTATTGAGCTTCTATTTTTTTTATCTAATTGAGACTTAATGCGAGCAGCAGATTCTCGCGGAGAAAATGATTCAAAAAAGCAGTCATCCGCACCTGCATCGAAAGCGGCAATACGTTTATCAATATTATCATCATTAGTTAGATATATTAGTGGTATGCTACTTGAACTACTTTTCTGTTTAATCAAGTGAATAAACTCAATACTATTCAGTATATTAGCAGACAGTAAAATTAAATCAGGCTGATGAGCCTGAATACATGTCATTGCAGTGCTTATACATTCTGCATGCTCAACATGATACTGTAATAAATTATCAGGCACTAAAAATGGCGATGCAGAGTCTGCGTCCCCGATATGCAATAAGTTGTACATTATTAATATTATTAATTATTACTGGGAAAGTGCTAATAATAACTACTTATTGTTTCGAAATTGTGACATTGGTTTTATGATTATAAGAAAAATGCCTGTATGTAGAGGATATGTATATTAACAAACAGTATATACATGTTTAGATATGCATTGCTCAGGATTACCTCATAAATTACTAGTCCAACCTGTTAAATCTAATTCTGTAATATTTCTGACACATTAGATTATTAATATTGTCATAAATGTGGTGCATGCTTCTTCTCTTACGAGAAGCATCATTTTCATCGTTATAATCTAGAGTTAGACAAATACGTTATGAAAAGAATTACGGTCGGATTGATTTTCACCCTGTTTGTGTCCAATGCTATAGGCGCATCAGATGTTCAATTAATTGAAAACATATCACAAGAGCTTGTCAAAATCCGACAGGAAATTGAATTGCTTCATAGCAATATAAGCTTTGAAAAGGATAAATATCGGGATCAGATGCGCTCTTTTTCAAGTCAAAAGAGTGATTTAGAGGTTCGAATAAGCCGATCTGAACTAAATATTAAGGATCTTCAAAGAGAACTGAAAAAACTAACAGATCAGAACAGAGAAAAAAATAGATCACAGACTGATGTGGTTCCGATTATTCATGAGTCGGTAGATGCCTTACGCAAAGTGATATCTGAATCGCTTCCATTTAAATTAAATGAAAGAATCAATGCGTTAAATGAAATACAGCAGCGAATGGATTCTGCAGTAATCACACCTAATAAAGCGGCCAATCAGTTGTGGGCTTATATCGAAGACGAGTTCATGCTGGGTAAAAGTAGCGGCATTTACAATGATATGGTGACTATTGATGGTAGCCAGAGACTCGTTAAAGTCCTTAGGATTGGAAAAATTGCGATGTTTTATAAGGCATCTGATGATCATTATGGTGTTATGAAAATGAAAATGGGCAAATGGAAACAAGAGATACTTGACGATAAAGCCGATACTGCCAGACTGAATAAATTATTTGATTCGTATAATAAAAATATTCAAAACGGACAATTCGTAGTCCCAAATATTTTACCTAAGGTTTAATCATGCGTTTATTATTTATTGTTATTGCTGTTTTAGCTGGTGGTATTGCCCAGGCCGGTGAACTCGAACAGGCATATCAGAAGGAGTATGCCTATTTAGTGTCAGAGAAAAAGGCGCTGGAACAGCGGCTAAAAGAAATGCACAAGAGTCAGAAAAGCAATATTGAGAAGGTTTCTAAGGAAATCGATATTTTACAGAGTACATTCCTTGAAAAACAAAATCTTACAGACCGGCTGAATCTTCAGATTGTTGATGCCACGAGGAATGTAGATTTTTCTGCAAATGATGACATGTTGTTAGATACAACTATTAACCAGGCAACAGAGTCGCTTAAGAAGACCGGTGTCAATAAAATTGATGAGAAATTAAACGCTATACATCAACTTGAGGTGGCCTTTTCGACGGCAACTGAAGTGGTATCACGTGATGGTAAGGTCTTTGATACATCTGGTCGATTTTATTTGGCGAATGGAGAAGCTAGAGATGGCAATATTATTAATATTGGTAGAGTAGCTAAATATGGCTTGAGTTCGAACGGTGGTGGTGCGTTAGCGCCAGCAGGTGACGGGCAATTTCGAGTATGGGATGGTGAAAGTAGAAATACAGCGGAACAATTAGCAGACAAACTATACCCTGATAAAATCAATATATTTCTCTATGAGAATGCAGAAAAAAGTATCGAAAAGAAAGAAGAAAAGACATTTTCTGATGATGTTAAAGCCGGTGGTATGGTCGGTAAAGTCATTATATTACTAGGTATTATAGGTCTATGCCTTGTTATATTTAGAATCATTATGCTCGGTCGTGCAGGCTCAAATGTGCAAAAGGTTTCTCACCAGGTTAATGAGCAGGTAGCGGCAGGTAATATGGATGGCGCTCTTCAGACATGCAAAGAAAATATTAATGCTGCAAGTAAGGTCATTGCTGCAACACTTCGTAATTTGAAGCGTGATCGTGATCATATCGAAGATATCATCAGTGAGGCGATTCTTCATGAAAGTTCCTACATCGATAGATTTGGTTCAGCCATTCTGGTGATAGCAGCAATTTCACCACTACTGGGACTGCTGGGTACAGTAACCGGTATGATAAGTACGTTTGACATTATCACTGAATTTGGTACTGGTGATCCTAAATTACTTTCATCCGGTATTTCAGAAGCCTTGCTGACCACAAAATTCGGCCTTGTTGTTGCAATACCATTGTTGTTAGTTGGTAACTTGCTTTCTAGCTGGGCAAGACAAATTAAAAATGATCTAGAACAGGCCGCCCTGCACATGATAAATACGCATAAAATGTGATTGATTGTGTTTAGTGCTACAGAAACACTGGCCTCGTACATAGAGATGGGTGGCTTTGTCATGCCGCCATTAATCGTGGTAGCCGTATTTCTTTGGTATGCATTGATATACAGGATGATGAGTATCACGGTAAGTAGGCATAATCCTCGAAAATTAATAAAAAAGGCACGTAAAGGTACGCTTAACCCAAAATCAAGATCTATTGCTGGCCGAGCTGCTTTAATAGCAATGGGTACTGCAATGCAGATAGATTCACGCCAAGAATTAAAGTCAGTTCTGAATGAGAAGTTTTCACGGCTGAGAAACGAAATGAATCATTATCGTGCGCTTGTCAGGTCATTAGTGATGGTCGCGCCTTTGCTGGGTTTGCTTGGAACAGTGGATGGCATGATTGAGACATTTAATTCATTAGGTGATATGGCCCTGTTTACACAATCGGGTGGAATAGCAGGAGGAATCAGTCGAGCATTATTTACAACCCAAATGGGTCTTGCCATTTCCATTCCTGGTCTGTTACTGGGCCGAATTATTGATCGCAGACAATTTAATATCAATCGTGAAATTGACCAAATTAAAGATTTGGTTAGACCCAACAGGCCATTAGATGAGGGGGGGCAGGTATGAGATACCGTGAAAATTATGAAGAGGAGGGTTCAATTGATATATCTCCATTAATTGATATGGTCTTTATACTCCTGATCTTTTTTATGGTGACTACAACTTTCGTCAAGGATATGAAGCTGGAGCTCGACAGGCCAAGTGCTGCAAGTTCAGTCTCAGCATCAACAAAGTCAATCCGTGTTTTTATTGATCAGTTTGGTGACATATATGTTGATAATCAACCAGTAAGAATCTATAGCCTCCAGAGTAAATTACGTGATCTATTACGTTTAAGCACCGATAAGACGGTACTGGTGATAACAGACGAAACAGTTCCTGCAAAACGTGTCCTGGAGGTCGTCGATCAGTCCAGATTATCAGGTGCAACAGATGTTGGTGTTGCAACAGAACAGGAATCCGGGGCCTGAGCCAATATCATGTCGAAAAGAATAGTGGCGCTACTATCTGCGCTAATTATCCCATTTTTCCTATTCATTCTGGTCGTTTCACTAAATGAAAAGGATTTTCAGATTGAAGATAGTCAAGGCAAACAGGTGTATTTTGATGTCGAAACACAGCAAAAAATAAATAAACCTAAGCCTAAGGATAAACCAAAGCCAAAGCCGAGGAAGGATGGTCAGCCGCTGCCAACGATGAAGCCTAGTGATGTAGGGTCTTCCTTATCAGGTAGTGGTTTGAGCTTCGGTGTGCCAATGTTTGACGAGTCAGATTTTACTGACTTTAGAGATGGTGGTCTTCTGAACTCATTTGCTAATAATGCTATGGATAAAGACAGTGTCGATACACCGCCAAAAATTAAAAGACGTTCGCCAATCGTTTATCCAGAACTAGCTCGCCGACAGGGAATAAGTGGCTACGTCACAATGAATGTCCTTATTGATGAAATAGGAAATGTTGAAGATGTCGAAATTGTCGAGGCAAAGCCTAAGGAAGTATTTGAATTAAAGGCAGATAGTACTATTCGACAATGGAAGTACGAACCAGCCACATATAATGGCAAAAAAGTAAAGGTTTGGGCAATGCAAAAAATTGTCTTCAGGTTGGATTCTTGACATGAAGAGATTGGTATTGCTAATTCTGCTTTTTAATACACCTGTATTTGCCACAGAAAAAATCAATTATGTTGATTTAGGTGCGCAGTTACTCAAGGATGGTTATGCGCAGCGTGCGGAAAGGGTCCTGGAAAAAGTGGATGTCAGCGAAAAGGAATTCGATTTCCCACGATATTATACGCTTAAAGGTATTTTATTACATGAACTGTCTTATCCGGTACTCTCAAATATATTTTTACGAGAAGCAATAGCGCGAGGCCAAAAAAACCCAACTGTCTATCTATACATGGCAAAGAATAACTGGACATTGCAGGACTACCGTGGCGTCATAGATTCATTGAACAAAGCAGGAGATGCAGCAAAACAAAATGAACAGATGATGGTCATCAAGGCAGAGGCTTATAAACAGCAATCAAAATATGAAGAGGCATGGTCTGTTTTAGATGAAGGTATCGAAAGATTTCCACAGTCTTCAAAGTTTTATCGCCAAAAATTCTATTATTTGCTTGGGTTGGGATTTTATAAGCAGGCCAATGAGTATGCCAATAAATACTTAGTAGCATCTGAGTATTCTGCGAAGGATTATCTTGCTGTCGCCTATACGCTGCGTGAAAATAAACAATATGAATCCGCAGCGATATTGCTACAAAAGGGAATCATACGACATCCCGATGATCCAAAGCTTGTTGAGTTATTAGGTCAAATTTATATAGATCAGGATCAGTACCTTGCCGGTGCGATAGCCATGGATTGGTCTTCTATTGAATTGCCACAATTTGCAGAAAAGGCAGCAACATTATACCTAAAGGCCGGTCAGCCAGTTAGATCACTTCAGTTGAATCGGCGTATCCTGGATCAAAAGAATAAATTCAGGCAGCGTTTAAGTCTGGATATATCTCTGGATGATTATGACTCTATGGTTTCAATGGTCCCGGCATTAAAACGTTACGGACTTTTGCGTGAAGACAGAATTGCCTATGCTGTTGGCTATGCATATTACCAGATTGGTGATTATGACAATGCAAGAAAATATCTGAAAGAGATATCAGATAGTAATTTATTTGCGAAGGCATCAAAAATATATCAACAAATTGAGAAGTGCCGAGATGAACCGCTTGCATGCTATTAGAATAATACTAAGTGGTGTATTGTTTCTGGCATGTAACTTTGTATATGCTGAAGATAATCTGTATGTCTTTGTATTCAAAGATGGTCTGTCACAAAAGAATATATCTATTACGATTGATGGAAATGAAAATCGTACGAATGAATATGGCTTAGCAAGCTTTTCACTACCAGCCGGTCAGTATGAGCTTTCCTACATGCACGACGCCGAGTTATTTGCAGTGACGGAAGTGTACGTTCTTGATGGACAGCAGAGTCAGGTATTTTTAAATCTTGAGAGCGGAACACCAGGTGTAGAGCTGGATCTACCATTGTCGGCTTATCATCAGGACTTTGAGCGGTCAGATATAAAACAGCAATCAGGTCCCAAAGGAACCCTAAAAGTAAAATTGCTAGATAGCCTCAGTAAGAATCCTGTAGTAGATGCGAAAATTTATGTCAAAGGTTATTCAATAGAATCCTTCACGAGTAAAGATGGAATAGCATCTCTAGAACTGGCCGAAGGCAAGTATGACATCTCAGTTGTGCACCCAAAATTCGTTATGCGGGTCGTCAACGATCTGAAAATAAAACAAAATACTATCAATGATCAGACGGTCGAGTTAGTAAAGGCCGACATAGTAATGGATGACTACGTAGTTAATGCCCCTGCCGTAGAGGGTAGTCTTGCATCAACATTTGCAGCTCTTAAGGACAGCAGTGTTATTGGTGATGCACTATCCAGTGAAGAATTTACTAAATCTGGCGATTCATCGGCAGCTGATGCGCTAAAGCGCGTGACCGGTGTCACCATAGTCGATGGCAAGTATGTTTATGTCAGGGGCCTGGGTGAACGATATTCCGTTGTTATGTTGAATAACCTGTTTGTACCCTCGCCAGAGCCGACTAAGAGGGTTGTCCCACTGGATATATTCCCCAGTGGTGTTATTCAATCAATGAATATCCAGAAGACCTATAGTGCTGACTTGCCAGGTACTTTTGCTGGTGGTGATGTGTTGATTAAATCAAAGGATATTCCGGAAGAAGATAATTATATAAAGCTGAGTCTTAGCGGATCATTTAATGACTATACTGGTAAATCAGTTTATACAAATGTTGATAATACCAATGGTATTCCTGCAGATATTATCGCCAAGAGCGCAAACTTCCAGGAATTGATCAAGGGGTTTCCTAGTCTAGGCGTACCTGGCTACTCTGATTCAGAGCTGTTCGCAATGAATTCGGCAATAGCAAACTATCGAAACTACAATATACAGACAACAAAACTAAAGCCGGGGTCAAAAATATCTTTTGATCTCGGGCAGAGTTTCAAAACTTCTGGCGGCATAAAGTACGGGGTTGTTGGAACGGTATATCTGGCTAATGATGCCAATAACAAAGCTGCCAGTAAATATAGTACCTATTACGATATACCTCAAGCATTGCTAAGCGCCGGTGAAAAATCGAATTATCAACAAACAGAGTTAAGTGAAAAACTGGGTGGATTGTTGAGTTTTGTGCTTGATGATCAGGCAGGACAACGAATTAAATACACCTATCTGGGATTGTCGAATAAAATTAACTCGACCACCTTTAGTAATAAAGATGGCGGGCCTGCTGGCCCCGGCATAGATGATGCGCAAAGAACCTATTATGAATTTGTTGAGAAAACAATTACTGCGCATCAGTTATCAGGTAGACATAATATTAAGCTCTCAATTATTAATAGTGACATATTTGATAGTCTGGAAATTAACTGGGATGCGGAAACTGCTACGGCAACTCGTTATGAACCGGGAACCGTCGAGTATGTCTATGAAAAAACATCAAATATTACTGATTTCACTCTGAATCAGGATGCCTGGTATCTATATTCTGATCTAGACGATAAGCTAGATAACTTTCGTATTGATTTTAAACTGCCGTATAAACATCATAAGCATGATAACTATACTTCTTTCGGAGTATTTTCATTTAAAAAAACCAGAACACTGGATAACCGACGTTTTCGAGTAAGGCATTATCTAGGAACAGATGTATTTCAGGATATTGATAGTGTTTTTACACAGGATAATGTCAATTCCGACGACTTATTGTTAACAAGTAATTACCGTCCAGCCGATGCCTATACGGCAAAGCAAGATCTTACAGCCTTTTATATAAATCAACTATATTCAGTAACATCAAAGCTGGATGTCTTTGCTGGAATCAGGCAAGAGAGTTCTAGTCAGCAATTAATAGACAAAAAAAGTGGTCAACCATACGATCCGCTTGAGACCAATGATGCGTTGGCATCTATAAGTATGAATTATAGTTTCAACAATGAACATAAGATTAGGGCAGGATTCACAAATACCTTAAGTCGTCCGGACTTTCGTGAGTTCAGTCCGAATAGGTATAAAGATCCTATTACCGAAGATATTGTTTTTGGCTATCCAAATCTTAATTACACAACCATAAATAATTATGATATCAAATACGAATGGTATCTGAGTTATGACGAAATATTATCACTGGGACTCTTTATTAAGGACTTTACCAATCCAGTAGAAACCATAGTTAATCAGGATACCAATTCGCAATCAGGGAAAAAGATTATCTCATACAGAAATGCTATTGGTGCTACTTCTGAAGGATTGGAAGTTAGTTTCAGGAAAAAGCTGGGATTTATGGGAAGTCTCTTTAGGGACTGCTTTGTATCTGGAAATTATGCGTACATAAATTCCAACATCAAACTGGATCAGATTAGCGATGACCCTATGATTAATGAATTAAGTACCACAGATCGTCCGATGCAGGGGCAATCACCTTATGTGATCAATTTAAATATTGGCTATGACAACCTGAATACTGGTAGGAGCGCGATACTTGTCTACAACGAATTCGGTAAACGTATCGTGGCATTGGGGTCATACGGTGCGCCTGATTACTATGAATACCCATATCAAAATATGGACTTTGTCGTAAAATGGCGTATCAATGATACCTATGATGAGCAAGTAAAAAAAATAGGGTATAGCCTTGGCTTCAAGGCATCAAATATCCTTGATGCAACAAGGGAAACCAGGCAGGGAGAGGTTATATACGAAACATATAAGCCTGGTCGAAGCTTTAGTCTGTCATTCACTATGAAGTATTAATCATGCTTAAGATCATTCGATATAGCCTTACTTTCTGTTTGTTGACTCAATCAATGGTTGCTATGAGTCAGGAACTATCTCCTGGTGATGTGGTCGGTCGTCATATATTTGGTTTGGCAAGAGATGTAAACAATGATCCATTGCTGATTGATGAGTCGCCATTGATCTATAGGCAAAAAAACTTAGAAAAGCGTGTATCTATTGATAATGTCGAGTTTGCAATATCTGGGTTTGGAGAAACTATAGGCAGCCTGTATTTGACCCGTATACCTCCTGATTATAATACATTTGTTGATACCGAAGCCCTTGAGTTAGCACTGATTGAAGGCGTAACTCATCCAAGAGGAGCAATCAGAACACCCTGGAATACGATTCTTTTGTCAGAAAGTAAGAGTGTTGATGCTAGAAAGCCCGCTGAATTTATTAATGAGTACAAGTCCTTTTATAAAGGCCAATCAAACATGGTTTTACCATATAACTATGGTTGGCTTGTAGAAACGATTGTTCTTGATAAGTATGGGTCTTCAAAGGCAATAAAAAACTATGGCGCAGGTCGCGTCTTCGCCTCAGAAATATATATGATGCCCGATGGAAAATCTTATTATCTGTTTGACAAAGACAACGCGGGCATACTTTATCTATTCATTGCTGACGAGATCAATAGTATGAGTAGCGGTACGCTATATGGTGTCACTATAGAAGGCGGAATAATAAGGTATGTCAAGCTAGGTAGTGAGTCTGCGCTAAAAATTAAATTCAAACTGAAAAAAATCCAATTTGATAAATTGTTTGACAAAGTAAAACCTGTTAACGGCGATTGTCAAAAGTCATTTATTCACATAAATACCATTTATGGTAATGAATGCCTGAAGGTAAAGACTAAAAACAAACGTTATGTCGGCTTATTGGAGCCCATTAGAATGATGGCCATAAAGCAACACGGGCAACCGGTAATAACCATAAAACAGGTTAGCCTTTCACAGGATAATCAGAAAATGACACTGACCTTACTAAATGGGAAAATTCTTGAATACAAATTGGGCGAAAACATCAATTTAGAAACAAAATACGCTTTGCAGGAGTCTCATCTATGAAAAAACTAATCCTATTAATGTTGATGTTATCCATATCCACGAGTGCATATCCACGAGATCAGATTAAAATCGTTGGTAGCTCAACCGTCTATCCATTTGCCAGCTATGTGGCGGAGGAGTTTGGTAGCATTTCACGCTATCCAACGCCTGTTGTTGAATCAACAGGGACTGGTGGAGGTATGAAGCTGTTTTGTTCTGATAACGGTCCGGATTCACCGGATATTACCAATGCCAGTCGTCGTATAAGAATAAAGGAATATAACTATTGCGATCGTAACGGCGTGAATAATATCACTGAAGTCATGTTTGGTTATGATGGTATTGTTTTGGCGCAGTCTGTAGAAAACGCACCACTTAATATTACAAAAAGAGACCTTTTATTTGCCTTAGCAAAGTTGGTACCAAATGACTCTGGAAGCGGCTTAATTGAAAATCCTAATCAGTACTGGGATCAGGTCAATTCTGAATTACCACACAGAAAAATCACCATTTATGGCCCACCCGTTAGTTCGGGGACACGCGATGCCTTTGAGGAGATGGTCCTGGAATATCAAACGGAAGATATGAAGGTATACAGGGATGCAGGTGTGAAAGGCTATCGTATCATCCGTTCTGACGGGGTTTATATCCCCAGTGGTGAGAATGATAACCTGATTGTCCAGAAATTAACAAAGGATAAAGGCGCGCTAGGTATTTTTGGTTATAGTTTTCTCTCTGAAAACAGCGATATCATTAGTGCGATACAGATCGAAGGTATATTGCCTGATTCCGAAACAATCAAAACAAAGTCCTATCCTATTTCAAGGAGCCTGTTTTTTTATGTCAAAAATGATCATGCAGCCGACGTACCTGCTATGAAGGAATATTTCGATATGTTTCTTGATCATGAATTAATAGGAAATGAAGGGTTACTGACAGAGATTGGGCTGATCCCAATGTCAGATGACTTAATAGACGAAAATCAAATTAAGGTAGCAAAATTAAAAAAATTGTCTATTGAGGATCTATCTGCCAAATAGTAGATGGTCAAACTCTTAAAAAAAAGCGCATACAATGAATGCGCTTTTTTTTCTATATCAACAATGCTGTCTTGTTAAGATAATAATTATCATTGAACATATTCCAGAATTGTAAAGTTTGTTTCATTTAACTGTAACCATTGTGTAATAAAACTCTTTTAGTATGCCTGCCTAGACTTTCATACATTAGGAGAGGTTTCATGGTACTTCCACCATTAAAATTGAATACAATAGCTGCGGTTATGTCCGCCAGCCTCGCTTTGGCCGCCTGTGGTGGTGGAGGCAGCAGTTCATCAACAAGTACTAACCCTGGCAGTACAGCTAGTTCAGTGGCAACATATCACGAGTTAAAAGGTGATTATTCTGAAAATGTCACGCTGGTATCAGGTAATGATTATAAAATTACTGGCGAGGTGAATTTCCTCTCAGGTACTACATTGACAGTTCCAGCAGGAACAACACTATATGGAACAACTGGGAGTTCTTATCTGGCAATCAATGCTGGTGCTAAGATTGATGCCCAGGGTACTGCTGCTAATCCAATTATTTTCACTTCTGCAGTCGACTATGCTGGGACATCGACAAAGGATGCCCAGGGTGAGTGGGGTGGTGTAACACTAATCGGTAAGGCGCCAGTTATCGGTGGTTCTCTACAGTATGAAGCTGGTACACAGATTGGTGGTGGTGCTGACACTGCTGATGATTCCGGTATCATGTCACACGTCATAATCAAACATACCGGTTATGCTGTTGAGGCTGATAAAGAATTAAACGGTTTATCGCTACTTGCGGTAGGTAATGGTACACAGTTACATGATATTGCTGTAATTGGTAGTGCCGACGATGGTATTGAGTTGTGGGGCGGTACTGTTAATCTGACCAATGTCTATGTCTATAACGCCGGCGATGATTCGCTAGATACTGATTTGGGGTATACAGGTACTATTGATAACGCTGTTGCTATCCAAAAAGTTGTAGACAAAACCAACTATGATTCTTCTGGGATAGAATCCGGTAACGATTCAGATTCTTACATCTCATCTCCAAATTCAGCTGTTTACACAGCTACGGGTGTAAGCGATGGTGATCAGGCCACGATGGCGACGTACAAGAATGTCACGATAGAAGCCGTGGGTGGTGCTGTTTACCTGAAGAATGATGCTGGTGGTATCTTTGATAATGTTGTGATTACAACAAAGGCGTCGACAGTATCAGGTCAGGTTGATACGGCTAATCAAGCCATGGTAACCCACCGTACGACTGACACGGTCGATGATCTCAGCGGTGTACCTTATGGTATTCAAATCAATGCTGGTGGGCTTGTGCTCAACAATACAGTTACACCTGAAGCGATCTTCGCAGTTAAAACTGCAAAAGATGATGCCAGTGGTGGGATTACGACAGATCCAGCTCATATAGAGGATTACTGGAAAGCAGTTGCAGACTTTACCTCCGCTGCGTATGCTGGACCTTTGTTCATTTCTGCAACTACGCTGAATGATGGCGCAACCACTGTCGATACAGGTGCTGCAGTTAATTCAACTGGTGCCAACCTTGTTATTGGTGCAGATCAGTCTGTATTCGATTGGGTACTGAACGAACTGAACTCAATTAATACGATTGTTGTTAGTGCAGACATCACCAGCAATACAACATGGACAGAGGGTACAAACTACGCACTTCAAGGGGAAGTTAACGTGGTAGCACCTGCAGTATTGACTGTTGAGCCGGGTGTTACTGTCTATGGTCTGACACCATCTTCATATTTGGCCATCAATAAAGGTGCTCAGATTATGGCTGAGGGTACACTGGCCAAGCCAATTACATTTACGTCTGCTGCTGATGTGGCTGGTGATAACGGCACTGCCGTCTTCCAGGGACAATGGGGTGGTCTGACGCTGATTGGTGATGCCCCGATTGTTGGTGGTACTAAGACCTATGAAGCAGGTACTCAGGTCGGTGGTGGATCAAATGCCACTGATAGTTCAGGTTCGCTGAAGTATGTCGCGATCAAGAACACTGGCTTCGAGGTAGAAGTTGATAAAGAACTCAATGGACTGTCAATGCTGGCTGTTGGTTCAGGTACAACACTTGAAAATATCGCAATCCTGGGTAGTGCCGATGATGGTATCGAGTTCTGGGGCGGTAATGCGAATGTTAATGGCCTATATGTCTATAATGCCGGTGATGACTCATTTGATACAGACCTTGGCTATACAGGTACTATCACCAACGGTTACGCGAAGCAGTATACTGTCGATAAGACCAACTACGATTCATCGGGTCTTGAAAATGGTAATGACAGCGATAGCTATACATCATTAGGTGGGAATACCAATCCAATTGCTTCGCAGTCGACGATGCCAACATATGTCAATGTTACTGTTGAGGCTGTTGGTGGTGCGATCTATCTGAAGAATGACGCCGGTGGTATCTTTGATAATGTCTTAATAACTTCTATGACGACTCAGGATCCTGCCCAGTCTCCTACAGTAGATCAGGCCATGGTGACACATCGTACGACTGATACCGTCGATGATCTGAGTGGTACTCCGTACGGGATTGAGATTTTAAGTGGCGGTCTGGCGCTGATCAATGAAGCCTACCCTGGCAAGGTCTATGCGGCAAATTCGGCCAAGGATTCAGCCAATGGCGGTTGTGATCCGCTAGATCTTGGTACTAACGGCGCACTAAACTGCACGGGTCATATCGAGGATTACTGGACAACGAATAATCCTGACGTATCCAACCTGACTGTTGGTAGTGCTGGTACAGTAACGGGTGCAACCATTACCAATATCTGGAAGGGAAATGCTGGAACTAACGACTAACTGTTAGTAATTATCGCCAGTGAGGCCACTAGGCCCGCTGCAATAGCAGCGGGCTTTTTTTTTAAGTATTTTCATTCCACTGTATCAATTTTGTAACA
>CAYMPA010000074.1:12252-14219 GCA_964392105.1 uncultured Enterobacteriaceae bacterium | reverse complement strand
TCAAAACCAGATCCTTTAGAATGTTTGGTTAAGTCTGAGGTATTACAATTAAATACATATATGTTGTTGCCTGTTATCATGGTAGTTTGATTTAGTTTATTATTTACATGTCATGTTTGATTTTGTAGGGAGATTAATACATGCGTCATATCATTATAGGTGCAGGTCCTGCAGGTGTTATTGCTGCTGAAACCTTGCGTAATGTAGATACGACATCAACCATCATCATGATTGGTGAAGAATCTGAGCCACCATATTCACGCATGGCCTTGCCATATTATTTGATTGAAAGGATTGATGAGGCGGGAACCTATCTAAGAAAAGATGAATCCCATTTTAGTAATATTGAAATTGACGTTATCAGGGACAGGGTGAATCGTGTTGACCCAAAAGCCAAGTCATTGAGTCTTGATCATCATGATGCAATTGAATATGACAAACTTCTAATCGCGACGGGCTCCCATCCAATTAAACCTCCTATTGAAGGTATGGATTTGCCGGGTATTCATTCCTGCTGGACACTTGAAGATGGCAGAAATATTGTTAATAGAGCAAAGCCTGGATCCAATGTTGTTTTAATGGGTGCAGGTTTTATTGGGTGTATCATTTTAGAAGCGCTTTCTTTACGTAAGGTTAATTTAACCGTTATTGAAATGGGTGACAGGATGGTTCCACGAATGATGGACCAGAATGCGGGTAATATGATCAAGGATTGGTGCCAGGGAAAGGGTGTCACAGTGCATACCTCAACACGCGTTGATGCAATAGAAAATGGCAGCGGCGACTCACTTAAAGTGAAGCTTGATAATGGTGACGTACTTGATGCTGATTTGCTTATATCCGCAACCGGTGTTAGTTCCAATATTCAATTTCTGGAAGGCAGTGGTATTGAAACGGATTCTGGCATCCTGGTTGATGACAGGCTGCAAAGTAGTCATCCCGATATTTATGCGGCAGGTGATGTCTGCCAGGGCAAGGATTTTTCAACGGGTGAATACAGTGTTCAGGCGATACAACCGACTGCTGCTGATCATGGTCGTATTGTGGCAATGAATATGGCTGGTCGGGATACAGAGCATCAAGGCAGTGTAAATATGAATGTGTTGGATACGATGGGCTTGATATCCAGTTCTTATGGTCTCTGGATGGGAAAAGATGGAGGCGATTCTGTTGAATTGTGTGATAAGGAAAAGTATCGCTATCTATGCCTGCAATTTGAGGATGATGTACTGGTTGGTGCGCAATCATTGGGTTTGACACAGCATGTCGGAGTATTGCGAGGTCTGATTCAAACCAGAATAAAACTGGGACAATGGAAGGAGCGTCTCATGAAGGATCCGACGCGTATAATGGAGGCATATTTAGGGACCACCCAGGCTATTGGACGCAATGCGGGAGTAATATAATATCCAGGATATGCAAATTACGCTGAAGCTTTATGCCACTTTGAATGAGTTTCTACCCGCGGGATCTGAAAAGCACAGTACGGTGCTGAATATTTCTGAAGAGGAAACGGTTTATAACGTACTGGATAAATGCAATGTGCCAAGGGAGAAGACGCATCTTGTCCTTTTAAATGGTAATTACCTAAGCCCGGAGCAACGTGAAAAACCTACCTTTCAGGAAGGCGATACGCTTGCTGTTTGGCCACCGGTCGCAGGTGGTTAAGAGCACCTCCGAAAATGCACTTTTTCCGCGATAGCGGCGTCAGCGCCGTGCTCGAATCCTCGTGTATGGCTTATACACTGCGGTTCTGTGCGCGGTGCTTCCTTGCTCTCACGAAAAAATCACTATTTTCGGAGGCGCTCTTAAGTTTAATGCTATGCTTTATAATATGGAACAATCGGTAATCAAGGTCGGTAAACGAAAAGTCCGAAGCATTTCTTTAGATGCTTCGGGCGAGGCTTTTGCAGAAGGCGCCAGATTTAATGAATCATTGCAATCTTTGCCAACGGGTAATCAGACCT
>CAYMPA010000074.1:6502-12152 GCA_964392105.1 uncultured Enterobacteriaceae bacterium | reverse complement strand
GAAGGCGCCAGATTTAATGAATCATTGCAATCTTTGCCAACGGGTAATCAGACCTTCATCCCCAAAGGTATCTATTTCTTCAAGACCAACCAGGAAGCTGACAACCACAGGGGAACATGTTTGATTCAGGGTATGGTGCAGGTGGCTGTCAGTCATAGAAATAGATAAGGAAGAGACTTAAACGAGAGTCCAGATGGCGTTAATCATTGATTGCAAATAAATCAATGATTATAATGCAATCAATGATTTATTATTTTTTACTGAGGTGTCGACATGGCCAGCATTACCATTCGTAATATAGAAGACGAAATAAAAACACGATTGCGTGTGCGTGCAGCACATCACGGCCGCTCAATGGAAGATGAGGCGAGGGAAATTCTCAGAACTTCTTTGGTGCATGAACAACAACCTGAGACTCATATTGTTGAATCAATACGAAAAAAATTTTCTCCACTGAAGGATATTGAAATTGAAATACAACCCCGTGAGCCTGCACGGGAACCGCCCGATTTCGGTCAATGATAGTCATCGACACCAACATTCTTTCTGAATTGATGAAACCAGAACCTGAGAATAGAGTTTTGGATTGGCTTCAAAGGCAAGCAACAGTGAGTTTGTTCACGACAACCGTATCTCAGGCAGAAATATTATATGGTGTTGCCTTGTTACCGAAAAGTAAACGGCGCACGACACTGGAAAAGGCAGTGCAAGGTCTATTCGAAGAAGATTTCTTTGAGCGGCTTTTATCATTCGATAGGGCTGCTGCGCAGAGTTATGCCATGATCGCTGCGGACCGTCGGCAATTGGGTAGACCTATATCTCAATTTGATGCGCAAATTGCCGCAATTTCTCATTCTAGAGGCGCTGCAATAGCAACACGTAACGATTTGGATTTTACCGATTGTCATATTGATGTGATCAATCCATGGAATCACGATTGACCCCACTGATCCTTACTGAAAGGAAAGCCGGTTGTGACCACCTGTTGCAGGGGGTTGATTTAATATCCTTGCTTAAATTGGAATGATTCAACGCCATGAACAAGAGATGAGTATCTCTCATCAAGAGTTCTATCGATTATTACCCTTTGCGTTGAAAGATATCGATTATGAAATTTCTAATGGACAAATAAACTTATCTTATGCTGATGGCAACATACAAATTAAACCGGGTGTAGAACATGAGCGCAAAATCGCGTCATTAGTTTTACCCGTTTTACATGTCATTTTTATTTTTACTGATATCTCTTCTGAAGATAACGCGCAATTTCTTGCCAGTTTTAGTCGTGCATATCAACGTGGTGGCGGATGATACTTATAGCAAAATAAAAGCTAAGTTATTGAATTAAAAAGCTTAATGCTTATAGTTGTAAATATGCAACATAAGCACCTTTAATTATTAAATAAATATTAAAATAGTAAATGTGAATAATCTGGGCGTATCCATTGAAAATAAAGTGTTTTTACTTTTTCATGTTGTGTAAATACAACAATATTATCGGTATATTTTATATTGTTGTTAAAAAGCAAAAAATAATTGCAACTCATAGAAATCTGTAGTATTTTTACCCACGTCTTGTTAATGGCTCTCCGAGCTTTATAAAGACTTAGCTTCAAAAGACTTGTTGAAACCGAATAATAAATCAGGGGGACACAAGGCTGGGGAGGCCGAACTTAAATCTCTAGATATTTAAGTATTTTTCTTTAGGAGGAAATACAAAGTGAATAAAACTAAACTATTAAAAGGGGCTTGTCTGGTTGCTGCAACCAGCATGCTTCCTGTATCACAGGCTGCGATGGCCGATGGCAACTGGGGCATCTCAGGCTGGGTCAACGAAGCTTTGTCCTATTTTGATGATGGTGTAGGCAGCGATATCATTCAGAACTCTGATAATGGTACCACGCTGGGTACTCGTATCACCCTGTCCGGTAGTACCGATTTACCAAACAGTGGTTTGTCTGCAGGTTTTGAAATTATCTTAGAACCAAGTGATACCGCTAACATACTTGGCATAGGTTCTTCTACTGGTTTTGTTGACGGCCAAAATGGTCATGCTATTGGTGTATTGGGTAACAGCATTAACCTTAGTGGCGGATTTGGTAAGGTAACCCTTGGTTTGCAAAGCATGCCGACGGATAACATCGCAGTACTGGAAGACCCTTCATTGACCCTTTGGGCTAGTATCTCTCCTGTATTCCGTGCCAATGGTGCAACCATTCGGGGTTTAGGTACAGCCGCAAGTAATACAACCTGGGGTTCATTTCTTCAATGTCAAACCGTACCTGGTCTAGGTATCGGTATTGATTGTAACGGTATCTATCGTGCTGGTATCCGTTATGATCTGCCTGCCTTCGGTCCTGTGACTGTCGCTGTAGGTTACGCCAATGATGATGTCTATGATGTCGCTGCAAAATACAAGGGTAATCTTGGTGGCATCAATGCTTCGTTAGCTCTTGGCTATGCAATTAACCAAGGCGGTGGTGGCTCCAACGTTGGCGGTAATGAATCTGAAATGTTCGCAGTACAGGGTGGTCTGATGGATCCGGGTACCGGTATCTTTGGTTCTATTGCCTATCAAGTTGAACAAGCTGATGGTGGTGCAATTGCAACGACAAGTGGTGATGATACTGACGCATGGTGGTTAAAGGTAGGTATCAAGAAAGGCTTTAATAGCTTTGGTGATACCTCATTGGCATTCCAGTTTGGTCAATACAATGACCAATATGGTGCAACTGGTGCAAACATTATCAACGGTTCTGAAGTT
This sequence comes from uncultured Enterobacteriaceae bacterium, assembly GCA_964392105.1. Lineage (GTDB taxonomy): Bacteria > Pseudomonadota > Gammaproteobacteria > Eutrophobiales > Eutrophobiaceae > UBA7359. The sequence continues at coordinate 9,388 of CAYMPA010000074.1, read as the reverse complement.
GAACGTATTGGTTTTGAAGTCAACCAGTATTTTGGTAGCAGATTAATAATCTACGGTGTCTGGGAAAATCTTGACCTGGATGTTGACTGTACTGTTGCAGCAACATGTGCTGCACAATATGGTGGTGCACAAGATGTTGATACCTTCACCCTTGGTGGCACTTTCTTCTTTTAATATTATTTAAATAAAGTAAGTTACACAGCTTTGCTTAAGAAAAAAGGCCTCTTCGGAGGCCTTTTTTTTATGTACAGGAAGTACTGTATGTCTCGAGAGGACAGGAGTCCGGAGAGACGATGTACATGGACGTGTAATGTAGATCGTTTGTGCACGACTGCATGGAAGCAGGACGACTCCAAGGATGGAGGAGGTAGAGTAACGCCTGGAGCAGTTACCGAGGTAGAGCGACACAGGAGTCAAAGCCGAGGAGCATACAAACGATGTATGTACAGGATGTACTGGTCGAAAATTGCGTCCTGCATTTTCGACACTGCCGCCATCCGTGGCGGTCGTATTCCGCAGGCACATGGACCTCGGTAACCCCCTATAGATAAATCGTCGTTTACTTGAGGATTGTGATGATGCAAAATTCCGTATCGAACAATGAAGCCAGCTAACGATATTTATCGGAAGATAATACATGTGAAGATATTCAGTATCATCTGTATGTACTGGAAAAAATATGTCGAAGTGTCCTTCTAACATAGAATGAAAGAAAATTAAGCCAACAAAAAAACAAAAAGTTGAAACAAAATTACGAAAATCGATGTGGAGGTGCCAGACTTAAGTCTGGCACCCAGGAAATTTTTAAACGACAGCCTTCTGCTGTCGTCGTGTCTGAGGAAGATTATTCCCGTATGGGAGGTAATCGTCAGTGTATTCTTGAATTACAGAAACAAATGGCAAAGCAAGCCACAGTCAGTGGTTTAACGAGTAATCTTTTAGATTCAATACTTCGTGATCGATAAACCGCGTATTATCATCGTTATTAACCTGCATTAATATAATTCGTAATGAGCAATAGATTAAATCTTTCTTCTCTCGTCAAGGCGATGCAATCATTGAAGTTGGCGCTCGAACAGCCAAAAGACGAATTCATCAGGGATGCCGTGATACAGCGTTTTGAATATACCTATGAACTTTGCTGGAAGATGCTGCGCAGGTATCTCATGGAGGATATCGGCCCAGAAGAAGTAAACCGTTTAAGCCGAAAAGATCTTTTCAGAGTTGCTGCCGACAAAGGACTTATCGCTGATCCGGCAACATGGTTTATCTATCATCAGGCCAGAAATGAAACGTCGCATATCTACGATGAAAAAAAAGCTGAACAAACATATCAAGTGGCCACACAATTTTTTACAGAGGCAGTCGCCTTGTTAAGCGAACTGGAGCAAAGGAATGCTTGATTTAACTGATGAACAAAGGTGTCTGGTAGACAGAATATTAAGAAAAGTATTGCCGGACAATGCAGAAATAATGATATATGGCTCAAGGGTGACAGGAAAAGCACGTCCTTATTCTGATTTGGATATTATGGTAAAGGCATCAAATCCATTGACGCTTGTTCAATTATCCGAATTACAGGAGTATTTTTCTGAATCGGATCTTCCTTTCCTGGTTGATATTACGGATTGGCATAGCATTAACAATGATTTCAAAGCACGTATCAGTGAAGATTCAATCCATTTTCGTCAGGAGCCGAACGGGTGGCTTGCTTAAGCCTGTCACCGTAATCCCATTTACTGTAAACTTCCCGGCGCTTAAAGACTCCAACTTCAACAAGATTAATTAAGTTATATTTATCATGTTTAAAATATTTAAAAATCAGATTATTACGTCATTATTTACTTGCCTGATATTTTTTCCAGGCTCTGTTTTTTCCGTTAGCTTGTTTGGAGATGATGAGGATATTATCTGGAAAACGGGTATTAATAGCTATATTAAATATGCTAAACAAGATACATCAAAATTTGGTAAAAATGATCATCCGGTTGAATTGGATGAAAAAGACATCATTCTTGCATTAGAAGCATTGATATACCCGAAAAAAAGTTTGCTTTCTTCTGAAGAAAACTTAAAACCAGTCTTCACGCATCTACAAAAGAAACTGCTCGGAGAACATCTTTCAACAGGATTAAAAAATGCCAAGCCGAAACAGGATATTATTTTTGTACTTAAATCGTCAATAAAAAAAATGCTTGGCTTGCGCGAACAGTCATTTCTTGCCGGACGAGCATTTTATAAAGAGGGCAAACTTAATATTATAATGGGCGAGTACGAATATTTCATAAGTGATGCTTTTGAAAAGGAATATGATCCATCTGGTAAAGGTAATGTCCCTTACTCTTTCAATTTTGGTAAGCGTTCAAAAAAATCCAAGGTATTTGAGGAAACTTTCATCGATGTAACGGGTGTTAAGTTTAATAGAACAAACAATAAAATGCGTCATGACTGGTTCATGATTGATGTGAAACTTGCAGCTGAAGCCTACCTTGCTCAAAAAAATGAAAAAGAAAACCCCACTGTAAAACAAAACAAGCAATTGGAAATTGAGGCAGCAAAAATGGCCAGGCAAAGACGTGAGATGCGTGCAGAAATGGCACGTATGCGTAAGGAGATGCAGGATAATTCTAAAAATACATCTCCTGCAAAATCAATTGAAGAACGTATTGTCACGCTAGATCAGTTACTGGATAAAAAAATGATCACGCAGGAAGAGTACGATAGCAAACGCCAAGAGATCCTGAATGATATATAATATTCTGCTTAAAAGATTCAATGGATTAAAATGTGATTAAGGAAATATCGATATGAGTACAAATAAAGAAAATCTCGAAATCGAAAAAATACGTATGGAAATAGAAGAAATACGCGCAAAAATAGACAAAA
>CAYMPA010000074.1:0-6402 GCA_964392105.1 uncultured Enterobacteriaceae bacterium | reverse complement strand
GCAAAAATAGACAAAATGATAAAAGAGACAACTTTATATCCTTTCGTTGTCGGTGCCAGTGTTAGCTTGGCGATTGTGGCAGTAGTTAAATTATTTTTATAGCATGTATTTCAGTAGAGTACAGGTTTAAGCCTGGGATTGCAGGTATCATAATTCAATAATGGAGATATAGATTATGAGTACAAATATGAATGAGTTAAATAAAATGGAGAAAGAAGATAATCACGACAGAATACAGGCTGAAATCACTAAAATTTTTATGGAGATTGAAAAAATGCGAACTGAAAATAAATGGTATCCGTTTATAGTAGGTTCTACTGTTACACTAGCTATTGTTGCTGTAGCTAAATTATTTTTATAGTATAGATTGTAAATCTGCACTTAATACCACGACTCTAAAGAAGCCCTTCAGTAAAATAAACTGAAATTGATTTTAATATTAATATAACTTGCAAGAACTTTATCCAGAACGGGAGCCCTTTGCGACAGATGTTATCGTAAATGATAGACATTCCATCTATTTTGAGCAAGCAGGTAACCCATCAGGCATTCCTGTTATTTTCCTGCATGGTGGTCCTGGTTCAGGTTGTAATGAAAATCACCGTCGATATTTTAATCCGGACAAATACCGCATAATTCTTTTTGATCAAAGAGGATGTAACCGCTCAACACCGAACGGCAGTGTTGAAGATAATACTACCCAGGATATTCTCAATGATATCGAATCCATCCGTAACAAATTAAATATCGAAAAATGGATTTTGTTTGGTGGCTCCTGGGGCGCGACCCTGGCTTTACTCTATGCAGAGCAATGCCCACAACATGTTTCAGCCATGATATTACGAGGAACATTTTTGGCCCGGCAATGCGATTTTGACTGGTTTACCAGTAATGGTGTAAATCGAATCTTTCCTGATTATTGGCATGAGTTGATGACAATCTTTGAGGAGAGTGAAAAGACTGCCTTATTAGAATCATTACATCGGCGTGTTTTATCGGATAAAAAAGAAAGCCAACTAGAAGTCGCAAAGGCATGGGCATTATGGGCCGGCAGAGTCGTTACCCATAGTTTGAATGAAGAGTATGTTTTAGATGAAGAAGACCAGGATAAACTGATCAATGAAGTTAAGATAGAAATGCATTATGCAATAAACAAGTATTTTATTAAAGAAAATCAAATACTTGACAATGTCTCAAGAATACCAGATGTCCCTATAAGCATCATACATGGTCGTAAGGATTTAACCTGTCTTCCAGAATCATCCTGGTCAGTTCACCAGGCCCTTGTAAATTCAAACATGGCAAATTTAAAATTTGTCATTGTTCCTGACGCGGGTCATTTGGCAGGTGAACCGGCTATGATTGATAAATTGGTAACTTCAACAGATGATATGGTAGATGTTCTGACAAATTAGGCTTATTCATCCCCTCCAACAGCTGTCTAATATTATAAGTATATAACTTATAATATTGAATTATTATTATATATTTCTTATACTCTAATTTATGTATGAAATCGCATGGAATAAGCGGGCCGTTAAATCTATGAAACGGATAGACAGGGAAGAGACGGAACACATTTATCGAGCTGTACAGGATCTGAGAAATTGGCCTAATTGCAAAAAAACTGCTGCATTGGTAAATCATGAATATGCTTATCGTCTCAGAGTTGGACGTTTTAGGGTCTTTTTTAATATAGAAGACATGATACGTATTGTATGGATAGAAGAGGTTAAAAAACGAGATGAGCGGACATATTGATTATCAAGTTATCGAAAAAGATGGCCGGCCTGTCTTTGCGGTATTGCCTTATGACGATTTTATGTTGCTATTAAAAAAACAGGGGGATGAAATTTATTTTCCTGATGAGGTAGTACGATTAAATATTATCGAAGGGATGTCTCTTCCACGTGCCTGGCGAGAATATAAAAAATTGACCCAGTCACAAGTGGCATCAAAATTAGGAATATCACAATCCGCACTGGCTCAGATGGAGCGTGTCGGTACAAATCTTCGCATGGCTACTCTAAATAAACTTGCTGGTGTCTTTAATATTAATGTAGAGCAATTGAAAATATAGTGGTGAGCCCATTGTTTTATAATCGTCCCCTCATAATGGGTATCTTGAATGTTACGCCTGATAGTTTTTCTGACGGTGGTCAATTCAATAGTCTTGAAACGGCTGTTAATCATGGCAAACAAATGATTGATGAAGGTGCTGATATTATCGATATTGGTGGTGAATCAACGCGACCAGGATCGGAGCGTGTCAGCGTAGAAGAACAAATTGAGCGTGTGGTTCATATTATTAAAGCCATTAGCGAGACAAAACCTGAACATGTTGAATTAAGTATTGATACTACTCGAACAAAAGTGGCGGAGGCAGCTCTCGATGCTGGTGCATCGATAGTTAATGATGTTACAGGTGGCAATGATGATCCGGAAATAATCAATCTTTGTGCTGATAAGAGGTGTCCATACATTATTATGCATCTATTAGGGTCGCCTGAAACCATGCAAAACGATCCAAGATATGATGATGTTGTTTCAGATATAAAATCATTTTTAGAAGGGCGTGCTGAACAGTGTATAAAAGCAGGTATTGCTGAAAATAATATCATAATTGATCCAGGTATTGGGTTTGGTAAGACCCGGGAACATAACCTGACTTTACTTAATAACCTAAAGGCATTTGTTGATACTGGCTATTCCGTTTTATTAGGAACCAGCAGAAAACGTTTTATGGGAACGATTTGCACGGTTAATACATCATCTGAATTGATTGGTGCATCAACAGCTACCACCGCTTTAGGTGTGCAAGCAGGTGTAAAGACATTCCGTGTACATGATGTAAAACCCAATCGCCAGGCAGCGGACGTTGCTTGGGAAATAATGAGATCAGGTTGATTTAATCAACTTCAGTAACTTCAGTCTCTTGTTCCTTGATGAACGATTTGGAGTTTTTCATGTTTCTGAAGATAAGCGGTTTTTCTTCAAATTCCGGTTTACCAGACAATTTATCAACTTTATCGACAAGTTCAACGATCTGATGATGGTGCGGTGATTTACTGCAAACCGGATCAGCGTTACGTGCATCACCTGTTAACATGTAGGCCTGGCAACGACAGCCACCCAAATCTTTTTCTTTTTCATCACATGATCTGCAAGGTTCTTTCATCCAGTCCATACCACGAAACTTGTTAAAATCAGGCGAATCATTCCAGATCCATTGCACACTATTTTCTTTTACATTGGGAAATTCCAGACCAGGAAGTTGTCTGGCTGCATGACAGGGTAATGCTGTGCCATCCGGAGTAATAGTCAGGAACACATTGCCCCATCCATCCATACATTTTTTTGGTCTGTCCTCAAAGTAGTCAGGAATAACATAATAGATCTTCATCTTGCCTTTCATCTTTTCCTGGTATTCCTTTGCGACTTTTTCTGCATGTTTAAGTTGTGCCTTGGTCGGTAATAATTGTTCGCTGTTGTGATAGGCCCAACCATAATATTGGGTGGTGGCTAATTCTACATAATCTGCTTCAAGCGCAATGGATAATTCCAGAATATCCCTTACATAGTCTTCATTTTTTCGATGTAGAACAAAACAGAGTACCATGGGGTAACCGTACTTTTTCACCAGTCGCGCCATCTCTATTTTATGTTCATATGTATCAGTACCGGCAATAAAATTGTTTAATTCTTCACTGCTGGCCTGAAAACTGACCTGAATATGATCGAGGCCTGCTTCTTTAAATGCCTTGATGCGCTCTTCATCCATGCCGATGCCAGAGGTAATCAGATTGGTATAAAAACCCAGATGTCTTGCTTCTGCAATCAATTCCTCCAAATCTTGTCGTACCAATGGTTCGCCGCCAGAGAATCCAAGTTGTGTAGCGCCCATAGCGCGTGCCTCACGCATAACCCGAAACCAGTCATCAGTAGACAGCTCCTTTTTTACATTGGCCATATCCAGTGGATTGGAACAGTATGGACACTGTAATGGACAGGCATAGGTAAGTTCAGCCAACAACCATAAGGGCTGCGGGATTTTATTTTGTTCTAATCCAGCCATTTTCATGTGCTACCTCAAGAAACCGGTTTACATCATTTTCAAGATTATCTTCGAAAAATTTCTGCTGCAATTCTGAAATGATTTTGCTGACGCTATTACTACCATCACACAGTTTCAGAATTTCAGCAGAACTTGGATTTAACTTTACCATACCTTCGGGATAGAGAATGACATGACAGTCCTGTGCTTCTTCCCATTGCAGGCGGTGGGTGGTCGGGATTAGGGGAATAACATCAGGCCCTAATACTTTATCTGTATCATCTCTCAGCATAACTACGTATCTATTTTTTGAACATCATAGTGCTAAATATACAATTATACATTGTGGTAAGGCGGTTTCTTTTCGATATAGGCCATCCACATGCAATCACACATAGTCCACAGGACGTCCAGCTTGAACTGCAATACATCCAGCATCATTTCCTGTTGTTCACGAGTCTTATAATAGTCCAGTGTTATGTTAAGACCTCTGATTACATCCCGTGGTGCCTCAGTGAGACGCTTGTTGAAATAACGATAACCCTTTTTCTTATCAATCCAGGGATATTTATCCGGCCAGTTATCGATGCGATCCTTGTGTATTGTGGGTGCAAACAGTTCAGTTAATGATGAACTGGCTGCCACTTCCCAGGGTTGCTGCTTGGCAAAATTGATATAGGCATCTATGGCAAATTTAACGCCGGGTAAAAGGTGTTTGTGTGACCAGAGTTCATCTCGAGATAGGCCAACAGCATCACCTAGTTCCAGCCAGGCTTCGATACCACCAGAGTCTTCTTCGTTGCCATCGTGATCTATGATGCGTTGTATCCAGTGACGGCGGACTTCGCGATCCCAGCAATTGGATATGATTGCTGCATCCTTGACAGGAATGGCGACCTGGTAATAAAAACGATTGGCAACCCAGCCCTGAACAGCTTTCTCATCCAGTTTGCCTTCATTCATTAATACGTGGAACTCATGGTTCCTGTGATAATACTTGGCCTTGTCACGCAGCTTCTGTTCGAATTCTTCCAGTGACCAGGGTGTGTTAACTTCAATTTCAGCGCTCATTAATAGTTCTCCTTCTGCTTATAGTTTTATATCCATGCCATCGTATGAAACTTCTATTCCCGCCTGTTTCAGTTGCGCATGTTCAGGTGATTCTTCATCAAGAATTGGATTGGTATTATTGATATGGATTAAAATCTTACGAGGTTTTTCCAGACTGTTGAGTATATCCATGATTCCGCCTCTGCTGGACTGATCAAGATGGCCCATTTCCTTTGCACATTTATCACTGATGCCTTCATTGGAAAGTTCATTGTCAGTCCAGACCGTACCATCCACGAGTAAGCAATCTGCTTCTTCCATGTATTGTTGTACATGGGCCTCCATTTCACCCAGGCCAGGTGCATAAAAAAGATTTTTACCGGTTTTTGTGTCTTCAATCTTGAAACCAACATTATCGCCGGGGGTGGTATTATGTCTGTGTGGAGAAAAGGGCGGTGCCTCGCTTTTTAACGGTACAGCGGTAAATACAAGATTATCAGCCTTCGGGATCGTAAAACTGGATTGATCAGGTTTAACTTCGTGCCAATCAACACCACGAAAATGTCCGAGCATATTAAAGATAGGGTAACCTGTTGTCATATCTTCGTGAACGGCTGAAGTGCAATAAACGTCCCAGGGTTTGTCATGTTCTCTCATGATAATCAATCCAGTTGTATGATCGATTTGTGCATCACATAACACAATTGAACAAATTCCCGTATCTCGCACCTTTCGAGCAGGTTGTAACGGTGGAAAAGATTCAATTTGTGCACGTATATCGGGTGATGCGTTAAATAAAACCCAGTCTTCAGCATTGCCGCTGATGGTAATAGAGGATTGTGTACGTGCCGAACTCTTGATTGTTCCAGCGCGGAGACGTTTGCAATTATGGCAATTACAATTCCATTGCGGGAATCCACCGCCCGCACCACTTCCTAATATATGTATATGCATTATCTTTATTCTTACTATTGTTTTTTATTTTGTGTTGGAATGATAAATGAGAATGTCAACCGGAGCGATTAAACAGCACGCTCAAAAAAATACCGGGCATATTGGAAATCCTAAATGCCCGGTATAGTGTCTTATCGAACCTTTTTTAAAGCAGATATTGATTATTTGTTGTTGATATACATCGTTACTTCAAAGCCAAAGCGGATATCGTTGTATTCAGGTGTTGACCATTTCATAATAAATCTCCTCAGTTGTTAAATTATAATAATTGTTACTACAGCGATATTCGTGCCAGTTAATAAATCATAAAATATAAATACAAATATAATATAAAAAACATATAT
>CAYMPA010000073.1:0-14359 GCA_964392105.1 uncultured Enterobacteriaceae bacterium | reverse complement strand
AATGAGTCTATTAAAGAAAATGATATTCATCCTGTTAAGCACAGGATTATTATATTCAAATATTGTATTAGCAGAGGAAGAAGACCCCGAACTTTTGACTGCGGGTGAACTTTTGGGAAGTTGTGAAGAAGGTTCAGTCCCCGGCGCACCTAACCAATATTGCATGCGCTATGTATTTGGATTAGTTCAAACGGTCCTGGGGTTACAGCAAGCTGAACAAAGTGCACCAATATTTTGTATTAACCCTCAGGTTACCCGCCTGGAAGAAGCAACTGATACTGTTATTGCCTATTTACGTAAGCAGTCTTCGCGATCAAAAGAAGAAGCACAGATCCTGGTGGTTGAAGCACTCAATAAAAACTATCCCTGTAGCTCTGCCGGTAGTCAGACCTGATAAAGGGCACACCCGAAAATGTCTTTTTTTCGCGATAACTGTGTCAGCTCCGTGCTCGAATACCCAGAGGGCACGCTGTCCTCATGTATTGCATATACACTGCGGTTCTGTGCGCGGTGCTTCCTTGCGCTCATAAAAAATATTTTATTTTCGGAAGTACCCTAATGGCGGTCACACAACGTAAAGAGAAATATAACCACGATAAGCTGCAAAAACGTTTGCGGCGAAATGTGGGATGTGCAATTGCAGATTTCAATATGATTGAAGCAGGGGATCGGATTATGGTTTGCCTCTCAGGCGGTGCCGATTCTTACACAATGTTAGATATCCTGCAAAAATTGCAATGTAATGCACCGGTAGATTTTGAATTGATCGCCGTTAATCTTGATCAAAAGCAACCTGGTTTTCCTGAACATGTGATGCCTGAATATCTTGATGAACTCGGGATTGAATACCATCTTCTTGAAGAAAATACATACAGTGTTGTTAAGCGTGTTATTCCCGAAGATAAAACCTATTGTGGTTTATGTTCGAGATTAAGGCGTGGAGTCATTTACCGTTTTGCCAGGGAACAGGGTTATACCAAGATCGCATTAGGTCATCATCGCGACGATATTATTGAGACCTTATTTCTGAATATGTTTTATGGCGGTAAATTAAAAGCAATGCCAGCAAAGCTATTAAGTGATGATGGTGAAAATATCATAATTCGACCTCTGGCTTATTGTGTTGAGACAGATATCAAAGCATATGCTGAGGCTAAAGCGTTTCCAATTATTCCTTGTGCGTTGTGTGGTTCTCAAGACAACATGCAGCGCCAGGCAATCAAGCAAATGTTAAAAGAATGGAACAAACTAAATCCAGGAAGGGTAGAAACGATTTTCACCAGTATTCAAAATATTGTCCCTTCACATTTACTGGATACAGATGCATTTGAGTTTACTCATTTTGGAGAAACACAGGATGAACGATCACCAGGCAGTGAAGATTGGTTGCCTGGTTAATAGAAATAGAATTAAATACTGACTACTCATTTTTGTCATATCGTTATGTCTGAACTTCCCGTTATCTATCAAATTATCATCTGGACTCTGCCCGTCCTGTTTGCCGTTACCTTGCATGAAGTTGGGCATGGTTGGGTTGCAAAACTTCTGGGCGATACAACAGCACAAGACATGGGGCGGTTAACAGTTAATCCGTTAAAACATATCGATCCAGTAGGTACTATTATTGTCCCTTTAGTCATGTTTTTTCTTAGTGGTTTTATCTTTGGCTGGGCCAAACCGGTGCCGGTAGACTGGAATCGTCTGAGAAATAAAAAACGCGATATGGCATTAGTCGCGTTGGCAGGCCCGGCTGCGAACATGTTGATGATTATATTCTGGTTGCTTATTGCAAAACTGTTTATCGCATCGGCTGAGCAGGGTAACATGATTGCAGGTTTATTAACCTATATGGCCTGGGCAGGAATAGTCATCAATGGTTTGTTGATGATACTGAACCTGTTTCCATTACCACCCCTGGATGGCAGCCGCGTTGTTTTTTCATTATTACCAACTCAACTCGCTTATCGCTATGCGAAGATAGAGCCTTACGGTTTGATCATCCTTGTTATATTGTTATTCAGTGGTGTGTTATTTAAGATTATTGGCCCCATCATTTTTGGGCTTGAAAAGCTAATGCATTCATTGATTATTTAATAATTATACCTTCAACAATAACAGGTCTTGATAAATCAAATTATAAATGCCATTAATACACAATATCGAGATAGATAATAAATTGCATAACTAATATTATGCAAAATAAAAAAATCTGCACAATATATAGATAACTTTCTACTTCATGTAAATGGAACTTTTGTATGTAAATATACATCTTGCTGTGGATAAGGAATAGAGACGCCTTCTTTGTCAAAGGCCAGTTTTACTGCTTCAGTGTAATCAAACTTAACCTCCCAGTAATCATCAGTTTTTACCCAGGGGCGCACAACAAAGTTAACACTGCTATCTGCAAGTTCTGAAACGGCAACTAGTGGCGCCGGATCTTTGAGGATACGTTCATCGTCTTCTAGTAATTTCGATAAGATGTCTTTTGCATTCTTGATGTCATCGTTATAGCCAATGCCAAACACCATATCAATACGTCGTGTATCTTTGGTGGAATAGTTGGTGATATTGCCACCTGTAATATTCGAGTTGGGAACAATGATCGCCTTGTTATCACCGGTACGCATTTGTGTTGAAAAGATCTGAATACCTTCAACGACACCGGCAACTCCACCTGCTTCAATAAAGTCACCAACCTTGAAAGGACGGAAGGCAATGATCATGACACCGGAGGCAAAGTTAGATAATGAACTTTGAAGAGAGAGACCAATTGCCAATCCAGCAGCACCAATTATTGCAATAAACGAGGTTGTTTGTATCCCAAGCTGGCTCAGTGCGGCGATGATTACAAAAGTCACCAGGGCAACATAGGCAATGTTGCTCATGAAAGAGGCGAGCAGTGCATCGACATTTTGCTTTTCCATTAGAATCATAATATATTTCTTTAACTGTTTAGACAGCCAGATCCCACCAAGTAGAATTACTGCTGCAATTACAATGTTTGAAATTAACTGCATGATGGATTCACTCATGATTAGTCCCCAATTTGCCTAGTAGATTGTTCTTGTACGACGTATTGCACCCTCAAATTCAAATAAAATCAAGCCTGATAAAATCAGGACACGGTTAGCCTGCATATTGCATGAGTTAGTAGAGTTTTTCAGGTGTTGTAACTTGTTTTGACTTGATGCCATCTATTTCAATTGAAGCTGAAACTGTTTCTGATTGATTTAATTTTATTAGTTTGTACCAGCCTTCTTGTCTATGTGCGATATTTATAAATTCGTTAACGAGAGGGTTGTCCTGGCTTCCACTAATCGTGATCGTTAATGGCGTTGCTAACATTTCACGATCTATGAGTAATATGCCGGCTTCTTCCATACGTGCTGTTGCGACTTCCGGGATAGATAAATAACGCATGCCATGTTTTGCAATCTTCGTGAATCGTTGTTTCTCGCTGTAATAGGATAACAGGTTAGCAAAACGGGTAAGTGCAATATTCTCATCCATTTGCCGTTTCGGTGTCGTTTCTTTATTAGAATGTATCCTGCTGTTATAACCACACAGTTCATTTCTGAAATTTTGGTTAATGAAATCAGTTGATTGACAGGTGTAGTCAAGATATTGTTTATCAAAGGTAGCGCGATAAAGTTGTAACATGGCCCTTGCCATCGCAAGGGTATCTGAAAGATGTACAGGTTTATCGATCATGGTATTTGTCAAGTATCCACCAGAGTCAAGTCGACAATGTTCATTAATCCATGCAGCAGCATTGATGGCCATGTTTAAACTCTGTTGGCTGCCACAAAATTCATAATGCGTCGCCAGGGCTTCAATGATCCAACCATTTTTTCTGGTCAGTATGCGTTTATCAATTTCCGGAATACCAATCATTTGACGTTGTGGTTTATTGAGTGAAAAAAACAGCATAGGGCTTATACCGGCAATGGTGTCTGCCTGCCCTGAATAAAAAGCACTGGTTTCTGAGGTCATAAACTTTTTGATGTATGACTGGATTGAATTAGTCACGCTTAAGTAATGATCTGATTTTAAATGCGCATAGGCCAATGAATATAGTCGAAGGTGGCCGGCCTGTGCTGCCATTGTTTTACGATAATGCGGTACATCCCATTTGCCCTGGGTAGAGTATTGATAAACACCTCCCCAGACTGGATCAACTAACGCAAGGGCATTATCTAACGTTAGCTTTGCCATGCGCTCTTCATTTTGATCATGATCGGCTGCAACGACTAACGAATATTCAACACTGTCGCGGTCAATAAATTTTATCGGTGATAATAATCCGCCTTGTTTCCGGTCGAAGCTGCGCATGTGCATATAACGTAAGCGTCGCCGACATTCGTTACTTAAAACCGGGTTAACTTGTTCTGTTAATCTTATTTTATGTTCGATTGATACAGGTGCTTCACAGGTCGATTTTAATAATGCGTGCATAATGTACCTCAACTAAGAATGAGTGAATGGTCTGGTTTGGCGATAACGATGTAACGTAATGGTCCGCCTGCCTGAATGGCATCAAAGGGATAACACGTGATAAGCAGTAACTTATTATTTGAATCGGCAGGAATGACATCTACTTCCGTCTTATCAATGATCATGATATCGGTTACTTGATAAGACTCTGTTTTGTTATCTGACTGAAGTTGTAAGTGGTCTCCCGCTTTTAGGTCTTTCAGAAAAGAAAAATGTGTATCTCTATGGCCGGAGATAATAATGTTGCCAGCTTCTCCAGGTGTTGCACTTCCAAAAAGATGTCCTGGACCGAAAGCCAGTGAAGAACCACTGGCCCCGGCCAGGACGATGCGGCTAATACCTAGATCGGGTGCACTAAGACGGGCGACTGGCCAGGTGTCTGCCCATGGCCAGGGTTTCACCTCCTTTTGGCCATTAAGCGTTTCAGACCATGCCGTCTCCAGGAGGAGTTGTGCAAACACCGCCTTGGCATGGATATAGGCACCTTGTCCTATGAACCATAAGCCACAGAGGAGGGGGATCATTATGGCTATTCTAAAATTGCACTTATGTACATGGATGTACTGTATGCCGATTTTGCAGGAGCAAAAACCAGCGTTTAAAAAATCGCTAATTTTAGAGTTACCCATATTTCGATTTATAAAGAGTTAAACGTATGAATCATGACGACGGGTTAAATATCCGTTTTTAAAACAAAGTAGATTTTCGTTTTTACAATATCAGCATGAACGGAACGCAGACCCGTTGTAAATACGTCCATGTACACTTGGACGCGGCTTCCATGCCGCGTACGCTCTGCTTTCCGTTCATGTTGATATTTTGTAATTTGGGGGACCTATTTAAATAAATTAATGAAGTCAGCAATATTAGTATCAATCCAATGATGAAATTAAGACGTGCATCCGTTGCTGTTGCCGGAAATTGTTGACCAAAGACCTTGTTGTATTCCCAACCCTCAGGTAGATGCGTTGGAATCGCATTTGTATCCAGATCCTGACCCTGTGGGCGAACAGGCGTGACATCGACTGCGACCAGACTGGTAAATTTACTGACAAGATGATGTTCCAATGCAGTCTCAATGATGATTTGTTTGATGGACTCAAATTCGGCATCACGTTTTTGTTCCATTAACGCAGCAATCTTGTTTCTAGCCCAGAGCGTTGATATGCCATTTCGACTCTGTCCGCCATTAAGTTTCAGGTTTGATGACCAATTGCTCTTCGCAACTTGTCCGGTGATTTGAATTGATTTGGGTAGATGATCTGTCTTTGCTGTAATAAGCAGTGGTTCATCACGATAAAGATCGTTTATCTTTTGTGGCCATGACTCAATATTTGAGGTGGAGTTATTTGCCTGGCCCCAATCAATCGTGATGTCTTTTAATATCGGGCTTTCAATCTTCTCAAACAGGGTTTGCATGCGTGATTGCACTTCATCGAGTTTGCCGATATAGGTATGTGTGCCGCGTCCGAAACTGGCCGCACGTTGCATAAAGTGAGAGTTAGGTGCTGAACCGATACCAATAGTAAATAGACGACTTTGTCCTAATTGATGTTGAATGATTTCAAATAGTGCTTGTTCATTACCGATACTGCCATCGGTTAAAAATATAATCTGGCGTAGATCCTTACTTTCAGTTTGATTAGCCAATGCCGCACGCAAGGCGGTTACCATTTCAGTTCCACCACCAGCGCTTAATGAATAGACATAGTTTAGGGCACGTTGTAATGATGCCGGTGTAACTAATTCAGACTGGTTAAATAATTTTGATGTATGTGAGTTGAATTGAATGACATTAAACCGATCGCCCGATTTAAGACGGGTCAGTGCGAGTTCAAGTGCCGCCCTGGCTTGTATGATCGACTGACCTCCCATTGAGCCAGAGGTGTCGATGACATAAATAATTTCCCTGTTTAGAGTTTTGGCTTTTTCTACATCGGGAGGCACCATCATGATCATGGCGTAGGTATCGCCATTTCTCTCTTCTGTGAATAATGCGGCCTTTGGTGCAACACTTGGGTGAGGTTGCCAGATTAATTCAAAATCACGATTTGCCAGGGTTGATTCCTGCTTAAGATGAATTTGATAATGGCCGGCCTGTTTATCGATCTCTATTTCATGATATGGGCTTACAATTTTTTCCAATACCAGACCCGCATCCAGGTCGATTTTTATAGTGACCTTGTTTTTACGTTTATTACCCGGTTGCATAACAGGTGGTGTTATACGTGCAGCATCGGCGACTTCATCTGTATTTAATGCCCAACCTGTGCCAGAAAAGCCTTCAATACGTTGCTTACCGGGAATATAACGTGGGCCAACAACCATCGGAAAACGTAATGAGAAAGCGCCGTTGTCATAGTGAACAATCTGTTGATATTCAATTTCGACCTTTACTGTTTTATGAGGTGCAATATTGGCAACGGACGTTGTGAAGATATTGGGTCTTTCCTGTTCAGTCAGGGCCGCTTGTTTCCCTTGCTTCTTAGCATGTTGGTAGGTTTTCTTTGCTTCTTGTTTTTCCTTGATCTGTCCTTCAATGATACGTTCACCAATTCTTAGACGCATATGATCGACCGCTGCGTTTTCAGGTAGAGGAAAAACATAAATCCCTTCCTGCCAATGATCAGTCGTATTACTAAAGCTTTGAGTAACACTGACACGATTAATTATGCCAGTGATGCTCATTGCAACATCAATATTTAATTGTGCTGCCTTGTTATATTGTCCATCATTTTTAAAAAGTAAGGTGCCTTGTCCGACTTCAGCAAGATCATTGACTATGTCTGTTTCATTAAAATCATCTAGAACATTTTCGTTTGCCTTAACAGGGAAGCTGTTGAGTAATACAAACAATATAAGTACAAGGTTAAAACAAACACTCAATCCTATTGAAGCAAAAAAAAGTCGAGGGCCAGATAGTGATTTGTGATGACTTGATTTCATTTTTATCAAGCCTCGCGATCAAGTGTTACGTTGATTGTTACGCGACGATCAAAAACATAAGCTTCTTTATCACCTTGTGTTGCTGATGCCTTACGTTCGCCGTATGCGTGTATTTGAAATCTTTGATTAGGTATGCCTGCTTTAATAAATTCAGATCGAACGTTATCTATACGCTTTTTACTTAGAGTCAGGTTGTAGCTTTTTGATCCACGATAGTCTGTATAACCTTCAATCTGTATTTGAATTTGTGGATAGGGTTTGATTAATTCAGCAAGTTGTTGAATTTTTGGCAGAATATCATGACGTATCTCTGCATCATTGGTTTTATAGTAAATGACATAGGAGATGCCATGACTTAGTTGCTCCAGAGACTGAATTTCCTGGTTGTGTACGATTTGTTGAAATTCCTTTTTGTAGTTCGCCCTGGTATTTGCCAATTCATTTTGTTGGTAGGCCAATTCGATACTTTTTGCGTTTAATTCTTTTTCAAGCGATGTAATAGTTTTATCTGCTTTAGATTCGCGGGCGCCCAGCCAGGTCCCACCAGCGGCACCTATAATTGCACCCGGAGGTCCAGCAAGGAGTCCACCGATAATGGCTCCCATACCAAAACCGGTACTTTCTTTAGTCGATGCCATATCATGTTGCACATCATCGGCACTCACGCTGTACTGAATGCTGAGTAGACTTACAAGTAACAAGCTGTTGACTGATTTCATAATGAATTCCTCCTGTTTTTAAACTGAGCTTAATCGGATTAAACTGGTGACTATTAAAGAACAGGGAAATGGCAGAGCCAGGTAGGGAATAGGGAAATGCGGTGATGAATTGTGGCAATATAATGGCAATCAATACCTGTATTGTTCAATTTCCCAAGCAAGCGCTTTAAAGTGTATAAAAAACAATAAATCAACGGAGTAGTAAATGCCTAAACAGATTATCCTGGTTGAGGATGAACCAATACTTTGTGAAAACTATGCCAAAGCTATCCGTGGACAGGGATATGAGGTAATTACCTGCAACAATAAGCAGGATGCATTGGACACCATCAACAAGCGCTTACCTGATCTTGCCATTCTGGATATTGGTTTGGGTGATGAGGTAGAAGCCGGTTTCGATCTTTGTCGGGAAATCCGCTCACTTTCCAGCACATTACCGATTATCTTCCTGACGGCGCGCGACTCAGATTTCGATACGATTTCGGGATTACGTTTAGGTGCTGATGATTATCTCAGTAAGGACACCAGTATGCCTCATATCCTTGCCCGAATAGCGGCCTTATTTCGTCGAATACAAGCCTTACAAACAACGACTGATGCTGATGATCTGATTAAACATGAACAATTATTGGTAGACGCACAACGTTTCCAGATTGAATGGGATGGTGTTGCTGTTGATTTAAGTTTAACCGAATTCTGGATGGTGCATTCACTGGCAAAAAGAGTTGGTCATGTTAAAAACAGGGAACAGCTTATGCAGGATTCAAATATCTTTGTTGATGACGGGACAATAACGTCTCATATAAAACGCATACGAAAAAAGTTCAAAGAACTTGATGATGGTTTTGATCATATAGAGACTATTTATGGGGTTGGTTATCGATGGAAGGTTTGATCTAAAAATGCATAGGTAGTATGCGAATACTGATTAATTTGCCACAGAGGACACAGAGAAAAACAAAAAACTAATGCTAAAACAACAAAATAAAAAAACTAAAGTACAGTAATGAAGATGCATCATTTTACAATAATTTCGGTTCTAATTTTTATTATTTGCATTTATCTGTGTCCTCTGTGGCTTAAATAACTATTTTAAAAAATGAAAAGTCCTGATGATTAACTCAAAGCTAAGATTTTCCCTGCGTAGTAAATTGATGCTGCTATCTGTTGCAGTTTTGATTATTCCATATATGGGTTTTGATTATCTGCGACAGATGGAAATCTATCTAAGGGACACACTGGAAGCCTCGTTAGTTGATACGACCTATGCCGTCGCTGGTGCTTTAAATGACAAGCCCAGATTGTTTGATACGAGCTTCGATGAAGATACAAACAGTTTATATGTACATCGATTAAATAATACGGTTCAACTTGATGGTTATACTGATGACTGGATATCTTATATTGACTGGTCTGATACATATCGCTCTGAATCACCAACTAATCCGGATAATTTTAAATTAATAATTAGTAAGGACGAACATTATTATTATGTGTTGATACAAGTTATTGATGATAAATTAATTTATTCCACCCTGGAACAAGCGGACAGTATCAATGGTGATCATATTGTTGTGGTTTATCGTGATAAATATCAACGATTACAAAAAGATATTCTGGCACCAAGTGGCCCAGGTTTAATCAGGCCATTTCGTTATGAAGAAGGACTCGATGCATATGGTGTAGAAACACGCACACAAAAAAACCTGACCAATATTTCTGCAGTTTGGCAAACAACCGAGGTTGGATATAACCTTGAGATTAAGATCCCCATGTACTTGATTGGTGAACGCCTTGGTTTTATTTTTAATGATATAGATCATGTAAATAGTCAAAAAGTAACTAACTCTGTTAGTACTTTTGGCAAAGATACTTATGATGAGCCTGGAAAAGTTATTAGTTCATCAAAGAGAATTGAAACAATCATTTATACTCAAGGTCGTAGTGAAGGACGTCGTATCTGGGTGCTTGATAAGACAGCACAGGTTCTTGCCAGTGATGGCAGTTTGAAGCGTATTTTTCCAAACAACGCTTTTAATATTTTATATACATTGTTGTTACCACCTGCTTATGATCAATTCAAGGATGATTTGGCTGGCGCTTCCCGATTACAAGGTGATGAAGTAAAGGAAGCATTATCCGGTAATACACAAACGCGCTGGCGTTCATCGCCTGACGGAAAGGCAGTTATTGTGTCAGCAGCAACACCCATCTGGTTTGATAATAAGGTTGTCGGTGCTGTTGTCGTTGAGGAGACCACCAATAATATCCAGATAATGCAACGACAAGTTTTGGCAGGTTTATTTAATAAAACCTTACTGATATTTTTCATTATCGTTTTTATACTTTTATTGTTTGCAAGTCGATTATCCTCTCGGCTTATCAAGCTCAACCGGGAAACAACCGAGGCGATTGATGAATACGGAAAGGTAAAAGGCGAAATTACTGCAAGTAATTCAAGCGATGAGATTGGTGAGTTATCCAGAAGCTTTAGCAGTATGCTTGAACGATTACAACAGTATCATTATTACCTTGAAGGTATGGCTGGTCGACTATCACATGAACTTCGCACACCGATGGCAATTGTTAAATCATCATTGGACAGATTGCAACATGAACAGGACGAAGTTAACAGAAAAGAAGCACTTCAGGCTGCTGATACCGGTTTGCAGCGCTTGCAAACATTATTAACACGTTTAAGTGAAGCGGCGCGCCTGGAACAGGCACTGCAGGAAGCTGAAAAACAACAAACGAATCTGAATGACTTCTTGAAACAATGTCTCGATGGTTATCGTCTTGCCTATCCGGGTCAATCATTCAAGCTAACTACACCAGAAACAGAATTGGATCTGGAGATTAACCGTGATCTGTTTTTTCAGATGCTGGATAAACTTGTTGGTAATGCCGTTGAATTTTCTTATCCAGATAGAGAGATCCATATAAAATTATTTACTAAATCAACTTCAATCGCGTTACAGCTTATTAACTATGGCCCACGCTTGCCAGAAGATATGCTGGATGACTTATTTAATTCAATGGTATCAATACGCACCGAACGTTCTGATGCAGGTCCGCACTTGGGGCTAGGTCTTTTCGTCGCACGCCTTATTGCCGAATTTCATGGCGGAAAAATATCAGCAGAAAATTTAGAAAATGATGATGGAGTATGTATGACAATATCATTAGCTAACCACTAATTTGTAAGACTTAAATATATACCTCAAATAGATTGGAATATATCAATATTAAAATACCAAAATAAAGGTATTTCAATAATTTCCTGTGAGAATAAACTGATGAAGCCTTTTATAAATATGAATAATTTATCGAATAACATATTTGTAAATTATTTTTAAGAGCAATACATAATCATTTATAAAAGACATGATAATTCGTTTGGGGATATTGTTTTTCTTAGCTCTATCTTCTTGTTTGGTAAGTGCTGATTGGATGAAACAAGGCATGTTTGTGAAATGTGAAGATAGCTATAGTTTCGAAATATCAACATATAATCTAGTCAGCGGGAAACCTCAACTTGCAGGGGAGTACATGTATTCTGATTTGTCACCAAAAGACAAAAACAGAGTTTATTGGGATTATGAACAACACAAAACAGAATGTGATGTAGCAGGTATTTCTATTTTGGCAATATTTCAAATTCAAAAACCAGGAAGCGGCATGTGTGGAGCTAATCCAGGTGCTAAATTGAAATTAGTTGTTGATGGGAAAGACGTTTTTGGATATGCGACTGTTAACAATGATTGTTACGACTCACTCAATCGAATCAAATTCTATTCATATAATGGAGAGCGTGAAAATCTCTCATTTACGATATGTGGGCATACCAAGGATGTAGCTCTTCATTTTGATGGATGTTTAGAATATTTAAACGGTAGTTTCTTTAATTTACCTATTCCTTTATCTGCGTTTCCGTTGTCAAAATTGATTTATGATAAGTTATAACAACCAAATGAAATTACGCATAGATAAACATAACCTGCTTATCTCAGGTTTATTATTTTTAGTTAGCTTGTCATTCTTTTTCAGTAATATTTCTTATGCCTCTGCGGCTGTAGAGGCTCGTCAATATAGTGCGCCGGGTTATTATCAATTTACAGATATTGGTAAGGATTTGCCGATATGTCAGGACATGTTGAAACTGATTAATGAGGAAGTAGAAAAATACCGTTGGGTACGGTTTGAGGACAATCCCCATCTGGTATTCGGTTATGAAGCACACCCTATCTTTATCCAGGGAGAAGAGGAAAAAAATGTAGAGTTAAGTGTGCAAGAACATATCGATCATATGGGTGGTGGTGTTGGCAAGATCTATCGTTATCATATTGATAACGATGGTAAAAAGGAAACTTTATATAAGGTTAAGAGCTATCGTTCCAGTGCCTTCACCGATCTTTTTTACATCTATGAGCCGGGTAATAATCCGGCAGAGTTTGAAGATGGTATTAACTATAAAGAGTTATATGAGCATGCTGATCTGGATATTTTTACTGCCGGTAGTCAGCGTTGGCGTTCTGATCCGTATAAATGGAGCCACAGTTCGCCCGTATTTCGAGGGGTAGTCGGTATTTATCCCTTTGAGTATAACGACCATCGCTATATTGCGATGAATGGCCCCTTTTTTAATTCACTGCCTTTCAAGATAAATAAATTCTATGTAGGTGAAATTTTACCGAATAAAGCAGGTTATGAGCGTATTCATGACCTCTGCTATTTTAATTATACAAATGGAAACATGGAGCAAGGAGAATAATTATGGCACTTACCAATCCTAATACTTCATTTATCAATGGCTCTTATGAAGCAGATCGAAATATTGAAATTAAGAAGAATAAATAATTAATTTATAAAGAATCCTAGAAGGTAAAATATGAATAAAAAAAGCAGGCTCAAATTATTATTTCTCATATTGATATTGAACTTGTCCACTTCGGTAAATGCTAATGTGACACTTGTTATGAGCAAGGAAGATTACTTGTGCAATGCATTTCATGAGCAATTATTTGTTTCACCAAGAATTATTCAGAGAAAAAGAAATTACACTCGGGTTGAAGAAATTCATTGGAGACCGATTCTGCCGGAGTATCGAACAATTGGAAACAAAAAGATGTTGAACACCTCTTCACGGAAATACCTGAGTGAATTTGACATTAATAACGATGGTGAGGCAGAGGTTGTCTTAAAGTGGGCTGCCTCTTTAGGAGGCTCATTAAATGATGGTATTTATGTCTTTAGTAAAGAGACGGAGGGTTATAAAAGCAAAGGGGAGAAGTTTATTTTAGATATTTTTGAAAATTCCAGGTTTTATCCGCATTTAGTGGAAAATACAGAATTTGTTTTAAATATAACTAGTCAATCTTATATTTTAAATGAATTAAATAATTCTGGTACGGAAAAAGAAAAACCAATACCCGCAATCTATAGTAATTATGATATTTCGGCTTATTGGTATGGTGATGGGGGGAGTAGTGAAGAAGGTATCCTTGGACGCTATTTTATAAGGATTTCGTCTGTAGATAAACAGGCCAATTACCATAACTACCATGTCATATCGAGACTGGATCAAAATTATCAACTACACGATGTCTGTTATTTTAAGGTTGAAAATCAACGATAAGGAGATAGATCATGCAATTTAATACATTAAGCAATACAGTTTATGAGCAGGAAAGGAATCAATTGGTTCGTGAGTTAGAAAATATCTTTTTGTTAAATGGTAATCTAACTTTTTTAGCAGCTTATACTGATCCGGCTTTTTCTTCCAACCCAACAAGTATCGCCATTGGTTATGGCTATGATTTATTTGTTCACTCTGTTGCAGATATTAATACAGCATTTGCAGCAATGGGCGGAACGATTACTGCCACAGGACATTCACTCATTGCAAGTGCTAAAGCAAATATAAACTTATTACAAGATCCTGCTTTTAAAGCCAGTTTACAAAATGAGATATTTCTGCCGAGTTTGCCAAGTGCAGAGGACTTACAGGTTTTAGTTACGGATACTGAATTCGAAGTAGCAATTAGCAAAATAAACTTACCTGAATCTACAGAAAGAATCGCTATCATATCTTATATGTACCAATTTGGTGCTGCAGGAATACCAACAACATTAGATATTATTACACTGCTGTCCCATAAACTTGAATCAAAAAAGGCTTAAACCTCAGTAAGTTGATA
>CAYMPA010000072.1:0-14608 GCA_964392105.1 uncultured Enterobacteriaceae bacterium | reverse complement strand
GTGTGGTTTCACGCCTCATCCATATATACTCATCTCCTAGATACAGGGACACAGTGCGAAAAAGATATCTTAGCCTGACAACAGGTACAGCAACAAGTTATTTCAATACGCTTGCGTATGTTTTTCAGCAACAAACAAGACATTAAAAATTAATTTAAAAACACATATTATTTATATAAATTATTGATACTAATATTATTTATTGATATTTTTTTCAAATTACATACAACTAATAGAATAAAATCACAATAAACACTCAAACAATAAATAACAATACGCTATAGTATGTATTTTCTCGTATACTACGTCTTAAAATAATGATAATAGGAAACGTTAAAGAATGTATCCCGCACCTTTCCGTTATTTCAGGCCTGATTCATTAGATAACGCTATTAAGCTCTTATCAGATTTGGGAGAGGGAGCAAGACCCCTCGCCGGTGGTCAAACGCTGATCCCTATCTTGAAGTTAAGGATGGATGAACCTTCTGATTTGGTTGATATAGGCCGCTTACCGGATCTACGTCATATAAGAAACGACAATGAATTAATAAGAATCGGAGCGCTTGCAACACATGCACATATTGGCAAATCCGAAGTAATATCTCATATTCCTATTGCCGCAGACTGCGCTAATGGTATTGCCGATGCACAGGTGCGTAGCCGGGGAACCATTGGCGGTTCTGTCAGTACAGCTGATCCAAGCTGTGACTGGCCAGCCCTGTTACATACCCTGGATGCCGAAATTGTTTGCCAGGGACCCAATGGCAAGAGAACACTCACCATCCAGGATTTCATTGTAGATTCTTATACAACGGCACTCACCGATGCAGAACTGGTAACTGAAATTCGTTTCAAGGCACCTGAAAATAATTCGGGTGGGAGTTATATCGTTTTTAAAAAGGCCGCGCCAGCCTATCCTGCCGCTGCTGTTGGTATCCAGATTACATTAGCAGAAGAGGATGTCTGTAAAGATGTGCGCCTTGTACTCAGTGCCTCTGGACCACGACCCGTGACCTCAGATGAAGCAGAAGCTGTTCTAAAAGGAAACTCTCTATCAAAAAACAATCTTGAAAATGCCGCTGAAGCGATCATCGCGGCATCCGATCCACCGTCCGACACCCGTGGCTCAGCCGCTTTTAAGTGCACCATGTTGCACTCGCTTTTTATTAAAGCAGCTAACAACGCAATTAGCCGTGCCCGTGGCAATAACATTAATGGAGCTCATGAATATGTCTGAGTCCACGCAACTCGTTTCCATCACCGTAACTGTCAATGGCAAGACTTACCAGCGAGAGGTCGATCCTCGTTTATTACTAGTGGAGTATATCCGGGAAACATTGGGCCTGACCGGGACCCATATCGGTTGTGATACCAGTTATTGCGGCGCCTGTACCATTATAGTGGATGGCGATGCTGTTAAATCCTGCACATTACTCGCCGTACAGGTCGACGGTAGTGAAGTACTGACAGTTGAAGGTTTGGAAAAGGAAGATGAACTCCACCCCTTGCAACAAGCTTTCTCGCAAAATCACGGATTACAATGTGGTTATTGCACTCCTGGTATGTTGATGTCTTCACTGGCATTGCTGGCGGAGAATCCGGATCCTGACATCAGGGATATCCGTAAACGATTAGGTGGTAATGTCTGCCGCTGTACCGGCTATCAAAACATTATCAAGTCGGTGCAGGCAGCTGCCAAAAGTTTGCGGGAGGGTTGAGTCATGGAAATGAAATTTGACGGTGAATTCAAGATCGACCTGCCAAGGGAAGAAGTCTTTGAAATCCTCTCAGACCCGGAAAAATTTGCACCGCTGTTGCCCACATTTCACAGCATGGAAATGAAAGACGAACGCACTGCAAACCTGAAGGTGAAGGTTGGTATCGGGAAAATCATTGCAACATCAACAACCGAATTAACCCTGGAAGAGTCGGTACCGCCATTAAAGGCCCGCTATGTTGGCAAGGGTAATGTAATGCAGGGTGCGTACCATATGATTTCCTCATTCGACCTCGAACAGGTGGACGGCGGGACAATGGTAAAATGGCAGGGAGAAACCATCCTGGTCGGCAAAATCCTTTCCATAGCAGGTGGAGGACTACGTGGTTATGCTGAAAAAGAAATCAACAAACTGATTATGTGTTTACAAGTGGCCCTGTCTCCCGAAGCGCAGGCGGCAAAGTTGCAAGCCCAATCAGAAAACTGGTTTGACCGTCTCCTGAGATTCCTGTTTGGTGAACCAGAACAAAAAGCTATGCCAGAAACAGACGTTACCAAACCTGTTGCAACTGATCGATTGGCCCCCTTACCCGATGATGCCGTGTCTATTCAGCAAGAGGCAAAAAACAGGATAGATAACGTACTTAACACAAAGAGAACAGATAAACGTCTTGGTCGTAAGGAAGATAAGCGGTTAATCACCGGGCAAGGTTTATTTGTTGATGATTATCAAGCAGCAGGCTCATTACACATGTGCCTTGTCCGCTCTCCTTATGCCCATGCCAGGCTCATGGATATCGATGTGTCAAAGGCTGAGGCCTTAGCCGGTGTTATCTGCACAATAACCGGAAAAGAAGTGGCTGAATTGACTCAGCCCTTTACCCAGATTGGACCTGAACCCAGCGCCTTGATTCAGGATTTTTGCCTGGCTGTAGATAAGGTCCGCTATCAAGGAGACCCGGTCGTTGCCATCATTGCTGAATCAAAACATATCGCGGCCGATGCAGCCCAACTTGTAGAAGTAGATTATGAAATTCTGCCAGTAGTAATCTCTTGTGAAGATGCGCTTAAAGATGAAACCGTATTACATGATTCGTCTGGCACCAATCTGACCTGGCAAGGTGTGTACGAATATGGCGATGTCGACAAAGCCTTTGAAGAAGCTGCGCATGTCGTCAAGATTGATCATTTAAAATTTCATCGCTTCAGTAGTACTGCATTGGAATCCAATGCCGTTGTCGCGACCTGGGATAAACGTGATCGAATTGATTTTTTCTGTAACACCATTATGACGGTGCCTATCGCCATGATTGCACCAGCACTCAACGTACGCTCCGATCAAATCAGACTGAGGACCCATGATATCGGTGGAGCATTTGGTAACAAGATTGGTAATTACCCTTACATGACGCTTGCTGCATTCGCTTCCCGTAAAGCGGGAGGTGCACCGGTTAAATGGGTGGAGACCCGCAGTGAATATATGCAGGCAGGAGGTCATGGTAGTGAACGTAATTACTATGATACCGAGGTTGCCCTGGATCAAAACGGTGTCATTACTGCCCTTCGTTCACGCCATGTTGATGACTGTGGCGCGTTTCCACGTTATGAACCTCTGGGTTGTGTCATCTGGTCCCAGGTACTCCCGGCATCCTATAAACTCAGAAATGTCCGCATCGACTTCAGCCAGGTTGTCACCAACAAGGGGCCTTGTGCACCAAACCGTGGTTACTCTCGCTTGCCCCATATGTGGTTCATGGAACGTGTCATTGATATTTGTGGCCATGAACTGGATATTCCTGCCGATGAAATTCGCTTACGTAACTACATCGAAGAATTTCCCTATACCACACCGAACGGTTGTGTCTATGACTCTGGTGATTTTCCAGGCATGTTAAACAAGGCAAAGGAAACTATTGGTTGGGATAACTGGAAGGAGAAACAGAAACAGGCTCGTGCTGAAGGTCGTTGTATCGGTATTGGTATAGGAACGACACTGGATTCCGGTACAAACAATTTTGCACAATCACAAATCATAAATCCCTTCCTGCCTTTCTCCAGTAATTCACAGGTCGCGACGATAAAACTTGATCTTGATGGTTCCGTCAGTGTCAGTGTTGGTTCCTTTCCGCAAGGTCAGGGACATGAAACGACGACTGCCCAGGTCGTAGCCGAGGAGTTGGGCCTGGATACCGATTTGGTGCATGTAAAAACAGGATTCGACACAGAAAGAAACAGTAACAGTGGAACCTGTGGTACCTATGCCAGCCAATTTGCGGTGACCGGTTTATCGGCCGTTCATGGCGCAGTCGTTAAATTAAAAAATGAAATGAAAAAACTGGCGGCCCATACTCTTGAGGCAAATGAAGATGATCTTGAATTTGGTATCGGTGAACAAGGTCCGGAAGTTCGGGTTATCGGGACAAATAAAAGTGTAAATTACTGGGCCCTGGCCAATATGGCGAATTACAATAAAGCCAGCTTGCCGGAAGAATTAAGAGAGCTCTCACTTAATATTCGCAACACCTTTGTCCCTCCTTTTGAAGCCCCCGATGTAGAGAAAAAATATGGCAACCTGACACTGACCTACGCCATGCAATTACACATTGCCGTGGTTGAAGTCGACACAGAGACATACAAAAGTAAAATCCTGGATTATGCCATCGTTGATGATTGTGGAAAGGTCATTAACCATATGATTGTTCAAGGACAGATCCATGGTGGGGCGGCACACGGTCTGGGAGCAGCGCTGATTGAAATCATGCCTTTTGATAAGGATGGTAATGTCCTGGCCGGTTCATTCACAGACTATGCACCGATCACAATCAACAACATGCCTGATTTGAAATGTGTTAATATGGAAACACCTTCTCCTTTTACTTATAACGGCGCCAAAGGGATGGGTGAAGGTGGTGGTTCACCTTTACATGCAATCAGTGCCGCCTTGCAGGATGCGCTATATGATAAAGGCGTGGTTATTCAACATTCACATAATTCACCAATGGCCTTGTATGAATTTATCAATGATAAAAAACAAGAACCGGTTAGTGTGGAGCGCTAATTAAGAGAATGAATATTTGGTTAAGACTACTGAAAGCAGCAGGTCAGATGAAAATAATGATAGGCAAACAGCGACCCTTTCCGGCTATTCGGCAGGATTCGATCACCATCATCAAAAGGAAGGTTTTGGGATAATAAGGAGAATTCATCGCATCGCTCTTAGACCGACTGCAACGAAAGGCAACAGCCCGACTACTGACACCACGGTTGCACCCACCGGCAGGTCGGCGGTGAAGGATAGCCACAATCCGGCGACTGCACCGAACAAACCCAGGCCCCACCCCATGATCAAGCGACCTGCTAATGAACGGGCGACCAACGATGCACTGAACGCCGGAATGATTAAAAATGCAAACACCAGCAACACCCCGGCGATGTTGACGGCGAGGGTAATGACGACAGCGAACGAGGCGAAGAACAGAAACTCCCACAGAAAACCAGGTTGCTGCGTATCTTCCTCTGCAAACGACAGATTATAAAAGAGCTTGCGGTAAACCAGGTGCAGCAAGGCAAGCAATGCATACACCCCGGCCACGACGGCGATTTCCTGCCAACGCACCCACAGAATGTTGCCATTGAACAAAGATTTGAGTTCCTCCATACCCTGGTTTGAGCGACTGAGGATAACAATAGACAAGGCGGTGGCCACCACATAGACGCAGCCGATGATAATCTCGCGCGTTGTTTTGCCCGAGATTCGGCGTAGATTTGAAAAGACAAAAGCAGCGGTTAACGTAGCAGCGAAGGCATAAAACTGTGCAGTCAAGCTATGTGGTTCCTCTCCCAGTAAAAAAGCGAGGCTCATTCCCAAGGCTGCAACCTGGGCCAGCGCCAGGTCAACGAAGATGATGCCACGTGCCAGTACATGCAGGCCCAGATAAGTATGGCTAAGGATCATCAAGGCGCTCATGACAAACGCTGGCAATAGGATTAACCAAGGCTCCATGTTATCTTCCTCCTGCGTTGTTCAGTACCGCCACAATGGCGTCAAACAAATCGAAATAGGTGTGAATATCGGGCTGTGCCCCCACTGACTGGGGCAAAACCGCCACGCGAATCCCTGTTTGTTCACTTAGATAACTCGCAGACCGGCGCTCGTAATAGGGTTCTATGATAAGCAAGCCGATGTGCTCGGCCTGTATGCGCGTTACCAGCGCGCTCAGGGAAGCGGCGCTGGGCGCAATTCCGGGCTTGGGTTCAACTTCATCGACGATGCGGAAGCCGAAAGCATCCGCTAGATAAACAAAAGACTTATGATAAGCGATAACGGGCGTACCCTTGAGTAGTGCAAGCCCGGTTTTCCATGCTGGCAGCTTGTTATCCATCGTTTGTGCAAAATCCTTGAACCGTTGTTGGTAATCGTCCTTATGGGAGGGATCCAGTTCACCCAAACGGTTGGCAATAGCCTGCGCCATGCGCATTCCGTTACGTGGATCCAGCCAGTAATGCGGATTACCCTTGGCATGCACATCGCCCATGGCGCGTGACACCGGGCCGCTGGTTTTACCTAGTAATGGAACGACACTGGAGAGATCCAAATAACCAGGGTTGCCGGGCTGCACCTGGGCATTACGCGCTGATTGCAGCAAAGGTGGCAGCCAGCCAATTTCCATATCGGCACCAATCACAAGCAGCAGATCAGCACGGAAGACCTTGCGGATCATGCTGGGTTTGGCGGCAGCAAAGTGCGGGTCGCGGGTACCCTGTGTCAGGCTCTTTACCTGCACTTGTTCGCCACCCACCGCTTCTGCAATGGCTGCCAAATCCTGTGATGTCGTTACGACCTGTAATGCCGCATGACTGGTGAGGGAGATCATCAACAGCAGCAGCCCAAACGAGATTTTATATTTTTTCATGATGTCCTCTTAAAAAACATGTGCTGCATGGCTGCCGAGGTTGAATTCCAACTGGAGCCAAAGGGAGTCAGCGGACTTACCGGGTAAGTGTTCTGTCCAATCACGATTGTATTGCAACCGCAGCTTGCTGTATTCGGTGGGATACCAGGTCAGGTTGGGTGACAGACGTTTACGCGTATCGCGCAGTGGATCGGTTGATGTATTGCCATCCGCACTGGCGTACTCAGCGCGTAACCCTGCCACCCAACCGGGCTTGAAGCCCCACAACGCCTGGCTAAACATGCCCCAATCTTTCAGCATTTCACGGCTGGGATCGCCCGGGTCTTCGGCCTCATAGCGGCGTTTTAACACCTCGGTACCCCAGGAGACGAAAGGAAAACCGCGCTGAGTGTATGCAGGCTGCCATTTCAGATACAGATCCGCGCCAACTATATTGGTATCAGTTGTCGTACCACTGGCGTTTGGACCCCACAGCCCGGAGACACCTACGTTCATGCTGACCGTATCTGACAGATCGAAACCGTTGAGCCAACGCGCTGTATACAGCAAGTCGCCAAAATTGCGCGCATCCCTGTCAATCAGCGTATGGCCGCCGATGTCTTCCCCCGGAGCATTGAGGAAACTAGTGACTGTCTCACCCTTCGGGTTCTGCATGCCGAAATAGAGTTCCGAGTACCAATCCGTCGGCATCAGCCAGGAAGCACGCGCGCCTTGGCTACGCAGGCCATCACCACCGAAGAAACGTGACAATACCACGGGTTGGTCCACGAAGGCCCAGGTGTGGGGGTGTTGAGGGTTCTGGCGGCCGAACTCGGTAAAATACTGGCCGCCTTTGACTTGTAGGCCCCAGGGCAATCCGCGGGTAGTGAAAAAGGCTTCTTCAAGTTCAACCACCGTATCGCCATTGGCATCGGTCTGAAAAATGATATTGGCCTGCGCATCAAAGTAAGGATCCACCGTACCACCAATGGACAGCTCCACGTTTTGCACCGTGAAACCGTTCTGGTTGGGATCGTGAGCACCCCCCTGCAAATTTACCAGTGCATCATTATCGATACTGGAACCGCCGGCTGCGAACAGGCCGGACAAACCGACCTGGAAGCCGCTATTACTTGTCGTTGCAGTGGACATTGTCGGTATATCAGGGGAAGTGGTTACCGTAGCACTTTTATCCGATTTTGATTCCAGTCCCTCCAGACGCTGCTCCATTGCATTGATCTGTTGTTCATAGGTTTGTTGCATGCGCTGCATTTGCTGCTTGATTTCTATTAATTGCCGGCGCAGGTCTTCTGTCTCCTTCCCGGCGAATGCTGCTACTGGATTGAGCAGCAGCACGACAATAACGACTGCTACCCGATTAATACAAAAATATGAACATTCCATAGTGGACTCCTGTTCTGATTCATAGGCGGTACATTGCAGCTGACACTACGCAGCAAAACATCGCGTGCTTTACTCGTTAGCCGTCAGTGAGAAATCAGTCAGAACAGCGGTGGAGCACGTGCCCACAGAGTATGGAACTGGCGTGATAGGTGATATTCCGTATCTTCAACAGGAAGTATATGTACTAAAAGTTGTAACGGGGTAAAAAGAGAAGGCGTGACCAAAGAGGCCACCGGCACATGGTTAATGCGGCAGATCTGGCACTCATCGTGTACATCCAAGCCACTACCGATCACATTTAAGTCATGAAGAGCGACATGCGCCGCGGCGAACACCAGGACGAACACTAACGTCAGTCTTATGAGACGGTTCTTTTCTGAGTGTCGGTTGAATGTTTTGCTCAACATACAATAATAATCCCATAAATGCGTAACATGTGAAACTTTAGCCCGTTCATTTTGGTAATAGCAGGATTTCTTATATATGAGGTTTTTAGACACACCCGTTTTTCTTGTAATACTCAGCACTTGATCGTTTTCAGCGCGGGTTATCTGTAGCAAAACCCCGTTTCTTACGAGGGTAAAAAATCTAAAGCCGTTTAAGTGATTTAAATTCTATTATATATAAGGGGGATACCTGGAATACTTAAAATCTCGATCTGGATCCTCTGGTGCGGCCACGCATGATAAATGGTTGGCACTTTCGAAGTGAATGACTCTTGGTAATAGTTAGCATCTTCAATTTTTCGAGTTTTTCAACAGAATATAATATTATCCGACAATCGGCTCCTAATTAAACTGATAGGCAGGAGATAAAGATGATACGGGAATGTACAGATTCCGATTTCACGACGATGTTAGAGACCATCAATGATGCTGCTCAAGCGTATAAAGGAGTCATACCAGACGACTGCTGGAACGAACCGTACATGTCCTCTAAAGAACTAAGGTACGAAATTGAAGATGGTGTTGTTTTCTGGGGACTGGAACAAGATGGACAACTCCTTGGAGTCATGGGAATTCAGGACAAAGACGATCTTACACTCATCCGCCATGCCTATATCCGAACGCAAGCTCAAAAACTTGGGATTGGAACAAGACTGCTCCAGCATATGGAGAACACAACAGAGAAGCCTATCCTTATTGGCACCTGGGTGGCCGCTTTATGGGCCATATCATTTTATGAAAAGAACGGCTACACAGTCGTGTCAGAGGCAGAAAAGAATCGCCTTCTTGGAAAGTACTGGTCGATCCCGGAACGACAAATTGAAACATCTGTAGTCTTGGCAAGCCAGAGGTGGATAAAAGCTGTGACAACATCCGGCAACGAGTTACATATTTGATCTGACGCCTGGATAAAAAGTGCGCGAAATATAATATTGAGTGATAAAAAAAACTAAGAGAGGTGGAATGAGCCTGGAAGAAGATGGTGGCACACCTTTATCTGAATCTACGGTGAGACCTTGCATTTATCTTCACTGTTTTTTGCATAACTGAAAAAGGAACAGACATGAAAGCAGTATTTTATGAAGAATTTGGCAGTGCTGATGTATTACAAATTGGTGAGCTCCCCAAACCCGATCCTGCAGCCGATGAAGTCCTGGTTCAAGTGGGGGCTGCCGGTGTAAATCCTATTGATCGCAGATTACGTAATGGTGAATTACAGGATTTTTTTAAAAAAGAATGGCCGATTATTCCCGGTTGGGATGTGGCGGGAAGAATTGTCGAAGTGGGTAAAGATGTCACAAACTGGCAAGCAGGTGATGATATTGTCGGCCTGGCCTTTACCTGGTTTCTTCACCACGGCTCATATGCCGAGTATGTACCAGTTAAAGTCTCATCGATTGCGCCAAAGCCGGAGCAATTTTCCTTTGCCGAAGCTGCTGCTTTACCTCTGGTCAGCCTGACTGCCTGGGAATCACTGGCTGAATATGCCAATTTACAAGCAGGTCAATCCGTACTCATCCAGGCTGGCGCAGGTGGTTTAGGAAGTGTTGCCATTTCCATCGCCAAGTTTTTTGGTGCAACGGTTTATACTACTGCGCGTAAAGTAAATCATGACTATGTTCATAGTCGCGGTGCAGATCATATCATTGACTATACCCAAATCGATTATGTGGGATATGTCCAACATCATGAACCGGATGGTTTGGATGTTGTCCTGGAGACACTTGGTACGAACCCGGACATAATTAATGCAATCCATCTGGTTAAACCGGGAGGCACCGTTACCTACATGAACAACGAACCACCAGACATGCCAGAAATCAAACAAAACAACATAGAGACCAAGTTTTTACACCACAAACCAGATGGCGATAGTCTGCGCGCTCTGATGGAACTGTATAAAAATGATGAACTGCCTCTACCTGAAATAAATATAATGCAACTGGATACCGCAGCTGATGCACATCGAATGTCGGAAAGCAGACAAACACGAGGAAAGGTTGTACTCAAGGTTCAGGATATTTAATTCGAATGACTGTTCATACTGAAAGCAGTCAGGTTAGGTAAATGTAATGACAACCATAAGGGGACGTTAACTAATAGACGAAGCTAGATCCAAAATTACAATAAAAGAAGACTATACTCATCTAAAGGCCGAATACTTGGGGAGATATTCATGAACGAACATCGACGCGAACCAAGAACAGAGGAACATACTGATGTTTCTATCAAGATCCAATCAGCACCTGAGGTACGAGGTATAGAAGGCAAAGTTTTCCGGTCTTACTCTGAAGACGTTTCTTTGTGTGGAATGAGGCTGGATGTTGATATTCCAGTCCCTATCGGTGCGCTATTGGAGTTAGAAATCATGCTGCATAATTCACCCACGAAATTCCGACATTTGGGTAATGTAGTATGGGCAGATGCAATTGATGATGACAACTTGGAGCATGGTTGTGAGCACGAAATGGGAGTCATGCTCCATATAGAATCTAACCCTCAGTTTGATTCCTGGGTTACAGCTGTATCAAACCTTTAGACTGTAATTGGCCTACTGTATGTGTGTGGCGTCCACTAGGAATGAGGCCGTAGTGGAGGAAAATAAAACCTGCCCTGAGATCGTATATTAAGCAGCGTACATATATTCGGTTATGTTTGAAAAGGTCGATTTCAGTAATTCAACATCGAGCACAGCATGTCAGTTCAAATAACGATTAATACAATTGAACTATGTTTTATTTGTAAGTCACCAAACTATGCCTTTTCAATATTGTTTTCCAAAGCCTTCTTCACATAGGCCCATGCCTGACCACCGGTTGACTGTTTGCAAAACCATAACATATCATCCGGTCGATCAATATCGCGTTGCATACCTGTCGCATTGACTATATTGACAGTGATCCCTCTGTCCTTTGCTGCTTGTTGATGCTTTATGAAACTTTCAGGACCGAACATCAAAGGAATAGCCAGTGGTGGTGTAAAAATCAACGCGTTTGTCCCACCGTCTTTTTCAGCAGCACATAATGTAATACCTTCTTTATGTGCTTTATCCAGTAATTCAAGATCGCGATGAGAAAGTTGCGGCAGGTCTGCCGGAATAATGGTGATTTTATCCACGACGGTTTTGGGCAATTCAGTAATGGCATCCATCGCATCTTTTGAATAACCACTATCCCTGCCTGTTAGTATAAATTTCGCATGATATTGTTCAGCCAGCCGTGATAAAGATTGATCACTGCTTATTATCGTAACGCCCTGAACATGTTTTGAGGAACCAAGTGTTTGTAATGTATCCTTCAATAACAGGTAACTGAATCGGGACCGTTGTTCGTCAGACAAAACATCTTTTAACCTGAACTTGCTGTCCTGCAAATGTTTAACCGGTAATATAATCCACATACTGTTTATCTTTATCTTGCGCAAAGCGTTTTTGAAAACTGGACTACTTCCCTCGCAAGGTTGATACGATCCTGCAGAGACTGCATTACAATATTGCTTGTATGCACCTTGATACCTCTGGATTCAATTTTTTCCACATGGACTGAATCCTTTTTATCTATGATGATGCCATCTGCAATTTCTGCATAAAGTTCAACAACACCATTAACATCGCAATCAATGTTCAGCTCCTTCATCATTTTTGCAGTGGGTCCTTTCAGTGCCTGTCCTTCTACTATAGGAGAAACAACGATCACTGGCTGTATAATCTCTTTCAATTTTTTTCTTACCATCGGTAATGAAAGTATCGGTTGAACACTTAAAAAAGGATTTGATGGGCAAATGATTACTGCCTGTAACGCGGGATCATTGAGATATTGATCAAACAAGGAAGACATCTTTGCGTTTTCAATACCCTCATATTCAAGTCCGGTTACTTCAGGTATACAACGTTGTTTGACAAAATATTCCTGAAAAGGAAGTGCGCCCATTGTTGTATTAACAAAGGTTTTGACCGGATCATCAGACATGGGAACAATCTGTGTTCTAATATTAAATCGTTTACATAATTCCCTGGTGACTTCACTGAGCGTCAATCCCTGCGCCAGACCTTGAGTCCGAAATAAATGCAGGGCCAGATCCTTGTCTCCAAGACGAAACCATGTCTCCATTCCCAGTTCTTCACATGCTTGCATAAAATTCCAGCTTTCATCCTGTCGTCCCCATCCCAGCTCCCTGTTATTCAAACCGGATAAAGTATAAATCAGGGTGTCGATATCCGGTGAAACAGAAAGTCCCAGATGTTGAAAATCATCCCCTGTATTTGCCACAACAAGCAACTGTTCTGTATCGAGTACTTGACTCAGACCCAGTGCCAGCTTTGCACCTCCTACACCTCCGGACAGGGCCAGATATTTTTCAGTGTTGTTGTTCATAGCAGTGAATAATAGATGTATTTTAAATCGTTAGTGCTAATAATTAATGTGTTAGCATTTATTCAATGGCACCCTTAACATTTAAATCCATTTATTAATGATAATATGACACCGCAATCATTATCACTAAACGCTATCCCGAACATTCCACTAATCAAACCGAATGATGATTTGGCGAATATTATTTTGCATGCATTATCATCATCAGGACATGTTCTTGAAAATAACGACATCATAGCTATCGCTCAAAAAATTGTATCCAAAGCAGAAGGACGTATTGTTGATCTCGCAATTGTCAAACCATCAGAAAAAGCGATCAAACTGGCGCAGGAAATCAATAAGGATCCCCGACAAATTGAACTGGTTCTTTCAGAATCAAAAGAAATCATAGCTATTAAACCAGGTGTCATTATTACTGAACATCATTCCGGTGTGATCATGGCTAATGCCGGCATCGATCATTCCAATGTGGATAGTACAGATAAAAAAGAAGTCGTTACCTTGCTACCAAAAGATGCAAACCAATCTGCTAAACAATTAAAGAATGAAATTGAAACCCTGTGTAAAAAACAAATTGGTATTGTTATTACCGACAGCATTGGTCGCCCCTGGCGCATGGGTACGACAGGTGTCGCCATAGGTTCGGCAGGAATTGAAACAATACGGGACTTACGCGGCAATAAGGATATGTTCGGACGTGAATTAATGGTTAGTGAAACAGCGGATGCAGACAGTCTTGCCAGTGCCGCCTGTTTGTTAATGGGTGAAGCTGACGATGCCACCCCTGTAATTTTGATCCGTGGATATAAAACTGTCATCTCAGATCAAGACACCCGTCAATTATTACGTCCAAAAGATGATGATATGTTCCGTTAATCACTTGCTGACGTTATATTTTTTATAACCCCGTTATCTTGATCCCGGCATGACCCGTTTTATATTTCTTGTTCATGTGAATCAAAATACTGGTAAAGACTTCAGCTGCAATAGCATTAGCCAGTACACCTGCATTTAACGCATGACAGCCAGCATCTTCGGATAATTGCATCACTGCTTTCCTCGCCTCCGGGTCATCTGAAGTTACCATTACATCGCAATTGATATCTGTATCTTTGTTCAATAAATTTGCAGCGACATTATGAAAGGCTGCAACCACTCTTGCCTTGTCTTCCACCAGCGCTTGTGTTTGAACTGCCACACAACCTGTATCAGGCAATTGCACTACATCCACCTTGGGTGGTTTTAAAGGCACCGTCGTATCAATCAGGATTTGCCCGGACAAATGCGGTTTTATTGTTTCAATGGTCGCATCATGTGCAGCATGGGGCACGGTCATAACAATAATTTCTGCCGCATTTACAGCTGCAACATTATCTTTGCCTTGCACAGAATTATCACCAATTCGCTCATTGATTTCAGATGCAGCTTTTTGTGCCTTATCTTCTTTCCTCGAACCGACAATCACTTCATGTCCTGCACGGGCCCAGCGCCAGGCCAGGGCAAAACCAAGGTTTCCAGTCCCACCGAGGACGGCAATTTTCTTTCTGTTCTCATTCATATGCTTTAATCATCAACATGTTTATAATCAGCGAAAAACTTGATAACAGCATACTAATATGGGCAAGAAAACAAGGCTTGTCTTCAAGCACAAATTGATTGTCTGTGAGCGCATCGGAGAAAATCTGAAATCGAACAAGAACAAACCACTCCGATCAGGAGTTCATTTTAGTTAACCTGAACTTCGAATAAACAAGGATTCCTTGCCTGATGCCTTTT
>CAYMPA010000071.1:0-14737 GCA_964392105.1 uncultured Enterobacteriaceae bacterium | reverse complement strand
GGTGAAATGAGCGGCCACATCTTTTTTAAAGAGCGCTGGTATGGGTTCGATGATGCATTGTATACCGCAGCGCGTTTTATCGAGATCTTTACCAACGCCAAGGAAAAACCAACAGAATTATTTGCTGAACTACCGGAAGGTGTATCAACACCTGAATTACGAATGCCTTTAAGCGAAGTTCAACACGCCGGTTTTATGGAAGAGCTCGTAGAGAAAATGACTGTAGCAAATGCAGAGATTATTGATATCGATGGACTGCGTATTGAATATAGTGATGGTTGGGGATTAGCCCGTCCTTCAAATACATCCCCTTATATTATTTTGCGATTTGAGGGAGAGAGTGAGTCAGTACTTGAACGTATTAAGTCTGAGTTTCGTGCAGCGATTCAGCTTGTTAAAACTGATGCTGATATACCATTTTGACTTCTTGAACTTATTTATTTTGCAACGGTCTTGAATAGTTCCAATGCAAGCAGATTCAGCACTATTAGAAACAACAATGCCAGATTCATATAAAAAATCTAATTATATTGCCGAAGTTTTATCAGAAGCTTTGCCATATATACAACGATTTAACGGTAAAACTATTGTCATCAAGTATGGTGGAAATGCCATGTCAGATGATCAGCTTAAATCAGATTTTGCCCGGGACGTTGTGTTGATGAAACTGGTTGGGATGAACCCGGTTTTGGTACATGGTGGCGGCCCCCAGATTGGTGTCTTATTGGAAAAACTGGGTAAAAAAACTGAATTTGTTGAAGGGATGCGAGTTACTGATAGTGAAACCATGGATGTTGTTGAAATGGTTTTGGGTGGTTTGGTTAATAAAGAGATCGTTAACCTTATCAACCGTCATGGTGGAAATGCGGTTGGTTTAAGTGGAAAGGATGGTGAATTGATTCGAGCAAAGAAGATGGTG
The DNA here is from genome assembly GCA_964392105.1 of uncultured Enterobacteriaceae bacterium. Taxonomy (GTDB): domain Bacteria; phylum Pseudomonadota; class Gammaproteobacteria; order Eutrophobiales; family Eutrophobiaceae; genus UBA7359. The sequence continues at coordinate 13,818 of CAYMPA010000071.1, read as the reverse complement.
TTCAAACGAAACAGTCCGGAGCTTGAAGCGCCTGAAATAATTGATATAGGTCATGTTGGTGAGGTTGACAGCATTGATACAGCAGTAGTTGATCTGTTAATACAAGGTGATTTTATTCCTGTTATTGCACCTGTGGGAGTCGATGAATCCGGTCAATCCTATAATATTAACGCTGATCTTGTTGCAGGAAAGATCGCAGAAGTGTTAAGCGCTGAAAAATTGATTATGTTAACCAATACAGAAGGGTTGCTTGATGCCGACGGTAATGTGTTGACCGGATTATCTGTTGAAGAAGTCGATGACTTAATACAAAAGGGCATTATACATGGTGGTATGTTACCCAAAATACGTTCAGCATTAGATGCTGTTCATGCAGGTGTGCAAACATCACATATTATTGATGGCCGTGTTGAGCATGCAGTATTGTTAGAAATACTAACAGACGTAGGTGTTGGTACTTTAATCCACGGGCGTAAAAGTGCGTCAGCTTGATAGGAATATTTAAATGACCTCTAATTCCAAACCAAGCAGACGTCAACAGATCCTCGAAGTCCTGGCCAGCGAGCTGGAAACGAACCCGGGATTACGTATTACAACTGCAAGTCTTGCCCGTGCAGTCGGTGTTTCAGAAGCAGCTTTGTATCGACATTTTGCAAGCAAGGCAAAAATGTTTGAGGCCTTGATCGATTTTGCAGAAGAATCTGTTTTTGGTTTAATTAACAAGATCATTAACAATGAAACTGACGCAATAGTGCGTTGCGAAAAGATCACTCAGATGATGCTGGGTTTTTCCGAGAGAAACCCTGGAATAACTCGCATTCTGATTGGTGATGCATTACTGGGTGAGAATGAGCGTTTACATGCTCGAGTCACACAATTTTTTGATCGATTTGAAACACAATTACGCCAAATATTACGTGAGGCAAACCTGGGAAATGGTCCAAGAGCAATCAGTAATATGGAGGCTGCGGCTAATCAAATGTTGACATACACCGAAGGCAAAATGTCACAGTTTGTACGTAGTTCATTCACAAAAAAACCCACTGAACATTGGGGTGATCAGTGGGTTGCATTGAAAAAAGGTTTGTTTAGATAGTTATTCTATACCTTTAAGCTTTTTAAAGCGTTCAATATCTTTGGCATGCGCCTGTTTGATTTCTTCCTGTTCAGCACGTTTCCCCTCTATAAATGCATCGTTATTTTTCATTTGTCTTTTTAGCGATTCAATGTCTTTAAGTAGTGCTTCAGGTGGTGATTTGCCACCTCTTTCTTGAGTTGCTGCAGATTGTATTCTCTTAGTAAGGTCAAGTTGAATCTTATGACTACGTTGTTCTGTAAGTTTTATAGTGGATTCTAGTGCACTAACTCGTTCATCACGTGCTCTTTCAATATCACTTACACTATCAAAGGTCCCAAGTAGAATCTTGTCGAGTTTTTTCTGTTCTTCTTCTTTTTGTTTTTCTTCAGTTTCTATTTTTGCCAGACGTTTTGCTTCAGCCAGTTCCTCGTTTGTTTTTGCTCGTTCAGTTTCTTCTCTTACTATTCCGCCTTTACCAATCTCTTGGTGACTTTTCTGGGCAAATTCAGGCGGGATTTTATTGCCACATTCTTTTACACCTTCATTATTGGTCCAGCATTTTATTCTCGCCTGAACGGAGCCAGAGATAGCCAATCCACTTAGCATAAACACAATGATTAATGCGCTGAATAATATTTGTCTCATAATACCTCCTGCCCTAAGGATATTACTAATAATACACTTTTCACCCCTCAAGGGGGTACCAAGGTCCGCGATAGCGGTGTCAGCTCTGTACTCAAATACCCAGAGGGCACGCTGTACCCAAGGTGCATGCTTTCCTCATGTATTATTTATACACTACGGTTTTCCGCGCAGTACTCACCCCTCAAGGGGGGTACCGTGATCCTTGCTCTCACGTAAATATCACTATTTTTAGTAGCATCCAAATTATTCTTACCGAATTTATAGACGTGAGTATAGTATGCATCACGATTCAATTCATGTCTCTACCACGCCATATTCTGTTTTATAAGCATGAATTGCCTCCAGGTGCTCAGGCATTTCACTATGTTCAGTCAAATAAGTAATGATATGGTCCAGGCTGATAATACTTATGACTTTAATCTTGTGCAGTTGTTCCACTTCCTGAATTGCTGATAGCGTTCCTTTTCCCCGTTCCTGACGATCGACAGCCACAACTGCACCAACAGCACTCCCCTCTTTAGCGTCAATTATTTCTATTGATTCGCGAATCGATGTGCCCGCTGAGATTACATCATCTATAATAAGCACTTTCCCCTGAATGTCTGCGCCAAAGGTGATCCCGCCTTCGCCATGGTCCTTAAGCTCTTTCCGATTAAAACAAAAGGGGTGGTTCATTTGATATTGTTCATGAAAGGCTATTGCCATTGTCGATGCCAATGGTATGCCTTTATAGGCCGGACCATAGATCATATCGAACTCGATTCCATTATGTTTAACGGCAGCCGCATAATATTTACCCAGTTCAGACAGGCTTTTGCCATCATTAAATAATCCGGTATTAAAAAAGTAAGGGCTGATTCGCCCCGACTTGAGTTTGAACTCGCCAAAACATAACACCTGTTTTTTAATTGCAAACTCAATAAATTCTTTTTGATATTGTTCCATCTAACAGCCTTATTTTTTCAATCATTTCATTTCGGCTTTGGCCTCCTGCGTCGCTCTACCGACTACATACCACTCAAGGAGGTACCGAGGTCCATGTAGTCGATGCTTGTGTATGATACAGTGCAAAATAAACAGGGGGTAGTAGTGAGAGTTGTTAGTGTTAATGTAAACGGTATTCGAGCCGCACATCGAAAAGGTTTTTTTACGTGGATGAGAAAACAGAATGCGGATGTGATCTGTATCCAGGAGACAAAGGCACAGGTTGATCAACTTGTTGACGAGATAATTAAGCCGGAGGGATATTTTGCTTATTTCAATGATGCGGTTAGGAAAGGTTATAGTGGCACTGCCGTCTATAGCAAAAAAGAGCCCGATAAAATATTCAACAAACTTGGCTGGCCTGGCGCCGATGACGAAGGTCGCTATCTGCAATTGGAATTTGGTAAGTTAAGTATTGTTTCTTTATACCTGCCGTCTGGATCATCCAGTGAGGATCGTCAGGCAATCAAGTTTGATTTCCTCGATCGCTTCATGCCGATCCTGAAAAAGATACGACGACAAAAACGCGAATACATCATCTGTGGTGACTGGAATATTGCCCATAAGGAAATTGATCTCAAAAACTGGAAAGGAAACCAGAAAAATTCCGGTTTCCTGCCAGAAGAACGGGCATGGATGGATGAATTGTTTGGAACAGCAGGAATGATAGATTCATTTCGTGTAGTGAACCAGGAACCTGAACAATATACCTGGTGGTCGAACCGCGGTCAGTCATGGACAAAGAATGTAGGTTGGCGAATTGATTACCAGGTTGTGACTCCTGGTTTGAAAGATAAGATTAAGTCAGTATCGATTTATAAAGATGAACGGTTTTCGGATCATGCTCCGTTGATAACGGATTATGATATAGATATATGATCTCTCTTAATATTTGTTTTTCCTTTAGTACATAATTTTTTCTTTACATTAGTTTCGCCGAAAGCGGCGAGGCACTTCTTTTCAAAAAGAAGTACCCAAGAAAACTTTTCCCTGATACTTTGGCCTAATTGCTACACTCGTCGGTGTTCTGTTGTGACGGGTCGCGCAGACACAACGTCCCTGTTGTGACTACGCTCAACTGTACTTCCTCGGTAATTGCTCCCGGTGTTACTTTACCTCCTGCGTCCATGCAGTCGTGTACAGTTGTCTCTATAACATCCCATCTCCTCGGCAAGGCATTAGGAAAAAGTTCTTTTGGGTCCTTTTCTTTAAAGAAAAGGACCTCGTCGGACAAGACGAAATCAAATCTATAACAAAGTTATATTTTTGTAAGATTAACTTTTAATTATCGGCGGAGAGTTCTTTAAACCACCCCGGTAATTCCTTTGGTGATTTAATCAAAAACTTTTTATCTCGATGTTGTTGCCCGCTTAATAATGTCACATTTGTTTTAGTGACATTAAATTCATTTGCAAGATAAGTCGTGATATCCTTGTTTGCTTTATTATCAATTGGCGGTGTTTTAATTTTGAGCTTTAACATATCACCATGAATGCCGTTGATAGAGTTTTCTTTTGCTCTTGGTTGAACGTGTAGTTTTAGTAACAGATCATCTCCTTGCCATTCAAAGAAAGACATGCCTGTATTTATTTAATAAGAAAGCCTGCGGCCCAGATCCATCAACGGTGAAACCATTAGTATAATCAAAAGGTTCATAATGATGAGAACGATCAAAGGGGACCAGTCAAAACCTCCCGCTGGAGGAATCAATCGACGTGCCGGTTTTAAGATAGGCTCACTTAATTGGTACATGATGACCGTGAGTGGATTATATGCACCCGGATTAATCCAACTGATAACAACCTGGACAATAATGATAAACAAGAAAACGTAGATGACGGTTTTTAATAAGTGGGCAAAGGTTAAGACAAACAATCCCATGGGCGCCGGAATGCGTCCGCTGGCGACTAATGAAATCAGAATAATTTCCAGTCCTTGAACGATGAACAGCAGGATTATCGATGGCCAATCGATACCAAGATAACCTGGAATTAAGCGCCGCAATGGTTTTATCGGCGGGTTGGTTACCTTAACGATAAATTGAGATAAAGGATTATAAAAATCTGCGCGAACCCTGGCCAATAAATAACGCAGTAAAACAGCCAGGATATAAAGACCAAAAATGATCTCAATCAAAAAAACAGCGGCCTGTACAAAATAATTACCGCCCATACTTATTTCCTGAACGATTGTGACAATTCTATTGAACGTTGTTTCGCCGCTTCCATAGCTTTGTGTATTAACTCATCCATCTTGCCTTGTATAAGTGTATTCAAGGCTTGTTCTGTTGTGCCGCCGGGAGAGGTAACTTGTTTACGTAGTAGTGCAGGATCAGATGAAGACAGTAAGGCCATTTTGGCTGCGCCCAGCGCGGTTTCTATTGTTAATAACCTTGCATTATCATCGCTTAGTCCCATCTCTGTTGCCGCTTTTTCCATTGCTTCCATAAAATAGAAGAAATACGCCGGGCCACTCCCGGAAAGTGCAGTAACTGCATCCATTTGATCTTCTGCATCCAGCCAGATTGCAGTACCAACAGAACGCATCATGGATTCTGCTATATTTTTTTGTGCATCAGATGTGTGTTCATTGGCAAATAACGCGGCCGCGCCTGCCTGGATCAGGGCAGGTGTATTCGGCATAACCCTGACTACTGCTGCGGGTTGTTCAAGCCAATGCATGATCGAATCAAGTCTGACCCCGGCTGCAATGGAGATGATTAATTTGGAAGATACATTTAGCGTTTCTGCTATATCGTTAATGACGTCGTGCATGATTTGCGGTTTTACCGCGAGTACGACGACATCAGCCTCTGCAATCACTGCGTTGTTATCCGATGAGGTATCAAGATCAAATTGATCGAAAAGTAACTTACGTTGCCCGTCATCGGGGTCAGCGGCCGATAATAGTTCGGTTTTCATGCCATTGGCGATTAACCCGCCAATCATACTTCGTGACATATTGCCGCAACCGATGAATGCTATGGTGCAATTTTCCATATTAAACTAAAGTGAAGTGTGAAAAGTGAAAAGTATAACGGTGTAAGAGAAAAATATCAGGGTACACAATAGTCTATAAACAAAATCTCACCAAATTAAAAGATTATATTCTCTATAATTTGGTCACGTTTCACCCTTAACACTTCACTTTTCACCTGTTGCGTGGACCGAATATGGCCGTGCCGATGCGGACGATGGTAGCCCCTTCTGCAATAGCTGCCTCCATATCCTGAGTTGTTCCTGTAGATAAAGTATCGATATCGGGCCTTGATTGACTTAATTCTTGTAATTTTTGATTTAATATCGAAAAAGGTTTTCTTTGTTCGTTGAAATCATTAGTAGGAGCTGGCAAAGACATCAATCCACGTACTTTTAATTTCTTAAATTGGTCGAGTTCTTTGATAAAGTCAGCTACTTCATCAATACAGATACCAGACTTGCTGTCTTCTCCACTTATATTGACCTGAACACAAATATTTAATGGCGCTGTATTATCAGGTCGCATTTCATCCAGGCGGCGGGCTATCTTGATTCGATCGACGGTATGAACCCAATCAAAATAGCTGGCAATTTGCCTTGTTTTATTTGATTGAACTGGACCAATGAAGTGCCAGATTAAATCAGGGCGACTAATTGTTTCAATTTTTTCAATGGCTTCCTGACAATAATTTTCACCAAAATGGCGTTGTCCTTCATTGATAGCCGTCATTATTTCGTCAACATGTCGTGTTTTACTAACAGCTAACAAGCATACAGACCCACCGGCACGATGAAATCGCTTTTCAGCTGTGCATATCTCATTTCGGGTTTGGGCCAGTTTGGCGGCGATTTTCATAAAAAAGACCCTAATTCAGTAGTCTATAATTTAAAATATCAGTAAGATTGATAACGTACGTGTGGTGAAATTATAACAATAGTCACGGTTTATCGATTTCACCCTCTTTAGCATGTAAAAAACAGAGAATAATATTGCAACATGCATAGTCATCTATGTCATTACCTAAGGGGATATATAAATGGATATTGGTGAGCTTTTAGCCTTCGGTGTAAAAAATGGTAGTTCTGACCTGCATTTATCAGCAGGTGAACCCCCGATGATACGTGTTGATGGAGATATGCGCCGTATCAACGTCCCGACAATGGATCATAAAGATGTGCATGACATGGTGTATGACATCATGAATGACAAACAACGCAAAGACTACGAAGAGTTTCTGGAATGTGACTTTTCTTTTGAAGTTCCTGGTCTGGCCCGTTTTCGTGTCAATGCCTTTAACCAGAATCGTGGTGCAGGCGCTGTATTCCGAACCATTCCATCTGAAATCCTCTCGCTGGAACAACTCAACGCCCCCAAAATCTTTGAAGAAATCTCGGACACACCCCGCGGTGTTGTACTGGTCACTGGTCCGACTGGTTCCGGTAAATCAACCACATTGGCGGCAATGGTGAACCACAAAAATTTGACCGAATATGGACATATCCTGACGGTTGAGGATCCAATTGAATTCGTACATGTAAGTAAAAAATGCCTGATCAATCAACGTGAAGTACACCGTGACACACTTGGTTTTAACGAAGCCTTGCGTTCAGCTCTGCGTGAAGATCCGGATGTGATACTGGTGGGGGAAATGCGAGACCTTGAAACAATCCGTTTGGCATTATCAGCTGCTGAAACAGGACACCTTGTATTTGGACCCCTGCATACCAGTTCAGCCGCAAAAACCATTGACCGTGTCGTGGATGTGTTTCCGGCAGCAGAAAAAGATATGATCCGGGCCATGTTATCAGAATCATTGAAGTGTGTTATTTCTCAGACATTATTGAAAAAACAGGGCGGTGGTCGTGTTGCAGCACACGAGATTATGATAGGCACCCCGGCTATTCGTAACCTGATTCGTGAAAACAAGATCGCACAGATGTATTCAGCGATTCAAACTGGACAGGCATTTGGTATGCAGACACTTGATCAAAATCTACAACAACTTGTGCAGAAAAACGTGGTGACACGACAGGAAGCGATGTCTAAGGCCGCAAACAAGGATAATTTCTAGCTATAATTATAAATAATTCCTGAATTGGGAGAGGTCGAATGGAACGAGAACAGGCGATAAAATTTATGCGCGATCTTCTCAAGTTGTTAATTGAGAAGGGAGGTTCCGATTTATTCATCACAGTTGGGTTCCCGCCAGCCATGAAGATCCACGGCAAGATGACACCGGTTTCCAAAACCGAACTCACGCCGGAGAATACCAAGGCATTAGCTTATGCTGTTATGAACGACAAGCAGCTAAAGGAATATGAAGCAACAAAGGAATGTAATTTTGCTGTTGCCCCGGTTGGTATTGGTCGTTTTCGTGCTAATGCCTTTATCCAGCAGACTTATTGCGGTCTGGTTCTACGTGTGATTGAAACGGACGTGCCCAATCTCGATAAACTGGGATTGCCAGAAGTATTGAAAGAAGTGGTCATGACCAAGAATGGACTGGTCATCATGGTCGGTGGTACCGGCTCAGGTAAATCGACCTCATTGGCAGCGATGCTCGATTATCGTAATGCAAACACCTACGGGCATATCATTACGATTGAAGATCCAATCGAATACGTTCATCCACATAAAAATTGCATCATTATGCAACGTGAAGTGGGCGTGGATTGTGACGATTGGGACATCGCATTGAAGAATACCCTGCGTCAGGCACCCGATGTAATACTGCTTGGCGAAATTCGTGACCGGGATACTATGGAATTTGGTATTGCCTTTGCAGAAACCGGTCACCTGGCAATGGCGACCTTGCATGCAAACAGCTCCAACCAGGCACTGGATCGTATCATCAACTTTTTCCCGGAAGAACGTAAAATGCAATTGCTGATGGACTTATCACTCAACCTGAAGGCGGTTATTTCTCAGCGCCTGTTGAAAACAGTGGATGGCAAAGGGCGTGCTGCTGCGATTGAAATACTGCTGAATTCACCATTAATCTCTGATTTAATCCTGAAAGGCGAAGTGCATGAGATCAAGGCGATCATGGCCAAGTCAAATGAGTTGGGGATGAAGACCTTTGATCAGGCACTGTTTGATTTATACGAGGCGGATAAGATTACCCTTGAAGACGCCTTACGTTCTGCTGATTCGATGAACGAATTACGTTTGCGGATTAAACTCGAAGGTAAGGCCGCTAAAGATAAAGACGCTTTGGATGGCCTGGATCACCTCAGTCTCGAAGATTCCGAAGAAGAATCCGGTATGATGCGTTAATAATAGGCCAGTTATTTTCGATTAATAAATAATAGAGGCAGAATTAAAACTGTATGGATATCACACCTTATCTTAAATTAATGGTCGAAAAAGATGCATCGGATCTTTTCCTGACAACCAATTCCCCGATCAAGATCAAGATGGAAGGCAAGGCCACTTCCGTAGGCAAGACTGTATTAACCGGTGAACTGACCAAGGCCGCAGCCTACGGAATAATGAATGAACATCAAGTTGCGCAGTTTGAAGAAAGACTGGAATGTGACTTTGCTATACCCCTGGCTGATAAAGCCCGTTTTCGAGTTAATGTCTTTCGCCAACGTGGTGAGGTCGGTATGGTCTTGCGCCGCATCCCGAATGAAATCCCGACCATAGGACAGCTTGGTGTCCCGGAAATTCTGTCAGAATTAATCATGAATAAGCGTGGTCTTATCCTGATGGTCGGTGCAACCGGTTCCGGTAAATCAACCACTCTGGCCGCGATGATCAATCATCGTAATGCAAATATGGCGGGCCATATATTAACGATCGAAGACCCGGTCGAATTCAGTCACCCGAATCTCAAGGCTATTATTAATCAACGTGAGGTAGGGGTAGATACAGAATCATATGCGAATGCTCTGAAGGCATCACTACGTGAAGCGCCTGATGTGATTCTGATTGGTGAAATTCGAGACCGGGTAACCATGGAAGCTGCACTTGAGTTAGCTAATACCGGTCATCTGGCCATATCTACCTTGCATGCGAATAACGCAAACCAGGCTATGGAACGTGTGATTAACATGTTTCCACAAGACATGCATAAACAGTTGTTTATGGATTTATCGTTGAATATTCGTTCAGTGATTTCACAGCGACTGGTATTGGCAGTTGATGGAAGACGCTGTGCTGCGATTGAGATCCTGATAAATACGCCACATATTCAGGAACTTATTCTCAAAGGCGATATTGATGAACTTAAAGTCGCCATGGCCGAGAGCGGTCAGAAAGGTATGCAAACATTTGATCTGGCTCTATTTAATTTATATAAAGAAGGAAAAATAGAATTGGAAGAAGCATTGAATAACGCCGATTCAAGAACCAATCTCGAAGCCAAGATTAATTTTGGTTAATACTAAAATATGTTAAATATAGAAAGGGGGCTTATAGCCCCTTTTTGTTTTAATAAATACATAAATATGCCGATACATATATAAGCAATTTAATAAGGATTTCCGGGGTTTTCATTGAGAGAGTATATTCGTCATCCGGTATCAGTCCCCGTCCAACTTGAAGAGCTGGATGGAGAAATAAGCCATGGTATTGACACACTAAATAATGTCAGTTTTGGTGGAGTATCTTGTTTGTGTGCTGAGCCTGTAAAAAAAGGTAGTACGGTAAAGATGAAGGTTGAGTATGTTAATCCGGATTTTGAGATTACTGGTAAGACTGTCTGGTGTCGTGCTAAAAATGAACTTTATGAGGTAGGGATAGAATTTATAGTCAGCAAGGACAAGGTTTTTCACCTGCGTATGGTTGAACAGTTATGTCATATTGAACATTATCGTAATGATGTATTGAATAAAGAAGGACGGGAATTAAGCAGTGAAGAAGCAGCCAGGGAATGGATAGTAAAGTTTGCAGACAGTTTTCCGGAAGCATAAATTATTTTTTATGCTTAAAGTATGAACAAGGATAAAAATATTAAACTGACAGGATTTCAGGTACTCAATAGTGCTTCTTTAAATAAGGGCACTGCATTTACTGAAGAAGAACGTAAGCATTATAAGCTTCGTGGGCTTCTGCCTCCCAATATTGTTTCACCCGGAGTTCAGTTAGAACGCACACTGAAAAATCTACGCCGTAAACAGGATGATATTGAACGATATGTTTTTTTGACTGCTCTACAAGCACGTAATGAGCGTTTGTTTTATAGACTGGTCATTGAATACATTGAAGAAGTCATGCCCTTGATATACACGCCTACTGTAGGGCAGGCATGTAAGGAATATGCGCATTTGTTTCGCAGGCCCAGGGGGATGTACATAACAGCAGCAGACAAGGGGGAGATAAAGCAAGTTCTTCAAAACTGGCCATATTATGACATCAAAGTGATTGTTGTTACCGATGGTGAAAGAATACTTGGCCTGGGTGATCTTGGTGCAAATGGTATAGGCATCCCTATCGGCAAGTTGGCCTTGTATGTCGCTTGTGCCGGTTTCCCCCCGCACCAATGTTTACCTGTCATGTTGGATGTGGGTACTAACAATGTTGAATATCTTCATGATCCTTTCTACCTGGGATTAACGCAGACCAGGATAAGCGGCGATGCTTATTTTGATATTGTTGATGAGTTTATCCAGAGTGTTAAGGAAGTTTTTCCAAAAGCCTTGATCCAGTTTGAAGATTTTCTAACTCCCAACGCTTATTCATTACTTAACAAATATCGAAACGACGTACTGTGTTTTAATGATGATATACAAGGTACAGCTGGCGTTGCATTGGCAGGAATCTATGCCAGTACCAGAATATCAGGGCTGGATTTCAAGGATCTGAAGATCATGTTTCTCGGTGCTGGTTCGGCAGCGACCGGTATTGCTGATTTGTTATGTTATGCATTACAACAGGAAGGTTTATCAGAAAGTGATGCCAGAAAGCGGCTGTGGTTTGTTGATGTTGAAGGGCTTGTCGTAAAAGGACGTAAAGGTTTGTTGCCACATAATGAGCCCTATATGCATGAATATGAACAGCTTGGCTTTATTGATGCAATAAATGGAATTAAACCTCACGTATTAATCGGAGCAACTGGTGCACCAAATACATTTACTCGAGGCGTTATTGAGGCAATGTCAAAAGTAAATGAACGTCCGACTATTTTTGCGCTTTCCAACCCAACTTCGCGTGCAGAGTGTACGGCCATGGAAGCCTATGAATGGAGCCAGGGAAAGGTGATATTTGCCAGTGGCAGTCCGTTTGCACCTGTTAACTATAACGATCAGGAATTCACTCCGGGCCAGGGTAATAATGTTTATATCTTTCCGGGGATCGGTTTGGGAACAATTTTTAGCGAGTCATCTGTTATCACTGAAGACATGTTTCTGGCTGCGGCACGAACATTGGCAGATCAAGTCAGCCAGGCCGATCTTGAAAAAGGTATAATCTACCCGCCATTAAATAATATACGTGAGGTTTCCTGTAATATTGCCATGGCAGTTGCTAAACATGCATATGATTCTCAACTAACAAATGCAGAAAGACCGAAGGATCTGGAAAAGGAAATACGAAACTATATGTATGATCCCAACTATTAATAGACTGTGTTTATTAATGCATTTGTAATTTTAATAATAAAAAATTTGTAATCACTGATTTCATGAATTCATTTACCTCACGACGCAGGTTTATAAAGTATGCCATGCTTGGATTTGGCAGTATGGCAATACCTGATTTAGTACACGCCAATAAAGCTTCTGTAACTGAGTTAATCAAAGAAACTTATCTGGATAAAAAACACAATATCGAAATACCAAAGGGCAGTGTTATTCGTCAGGTAGCCCAATCGAGTCAAGCGGTTATCAATAATAAAACTTTTCTGTGGCACAGCGCCCCTGATGGAGGTGCGTGTTTTTCAACTGAAAATAACGGTTGGATCTATGTCTCCAATAGTGAAATGAAAAATCAACAGGGTGGTGTTGGTGCGATACGATTTAATCAAAATGGTGACATCGTTGATGCCTATTCCATATTAACTAATACAAATCGTAATTGCGCAGGTGGTAAAACACCCTGGAATACCTGGTTATCCTGCGAGGAATATGGTGATCAGGGCCATGTATACGAATGCGATCCGGAAGGCAAGAAAGAAGCAAAGGTTCGTCCGGCAATGGGCTCATTTAATCACGAAGCTGCCGCAGTTGATCCTGTAAGCGGTTATGTTTATCTAACAGAAGATGTTCCTGACGGCTGTTTATATCGCTTCAAACCTGAGAACAAAGGTGATTTATCTGCAGGACTATTGGAAGTTGCTGTCCCAAATAAAAATGTATTGTTATGGGAAAAGCTTGATGATCCTTCAGCTAAATCCAGGCCAACGCGTTATCAGGTTAAGGAAGCGGCGCGATTCAAGGGCGGCGAAGGTATTATCTTTTACAATAACCATGTCTTCTTTACGACAAAGATAGATAACATTGTCTGGAGTTACCACACACAAACCTATTTAATCTCTAAAGTATACGATGCAGCGAATTACCAATTACCGTTACTTAAAGGTGTCGATAATATTGTTGTCTCACAATCAGGAGAACTCTTGATTGCAGAAGATGGTGGAAACATGCAGATCATTGCCCTGGATCATCACTATCAACCGCATGTGTTGGTTGATGTATATGGACAGGATAGATCAGAGATCACCGGTCCTGCGTTCTCACCCGATGGCAAACGTTTATACTTTTCTTCGCAACGAGGAATAACCGGAAAAAGTGAATATGGAATAACCTATGAAATTACGTTTGGTTCAATGTAAATATTTGTATTTAATGATTTTTTAATTTCCATTTAAGCCATTTTGTTTATTTGATTACTCTTCGTAGCAATTTATTTTGCTGGTTAAATATCCTTCATATTTGGTATATATACATGATAAAAACATACCTAATTAAGGGTACATACAATCATAGGGTGCTTGTATAAAATCGATATAAATTCATAAGTTATTATTAAATGTAGTAGTGGTTTACTTAGAGTTTTTAGAAATATTGTCTGGTAAGCCACTACAACAAGCGCAGCAAATGGTCTAGTAAACCAATCACAGAAACGGTCTAGTAAGCCGCCGCAGTAAACGGTCTAGTAAGCCTCCACAGCAACGTATGTTAAGTAAGCAG
>CAYMPA010000070.1:0-14854 GCA_964392105.1 uncultured Enterobacteriaceae bacterium | reverse complement strand
GCTGCAAAAACCCATATCGTTTTCTTTTCAAAAAGGTAGGCTGCAATTCCCACGTTCGCCAAGGCCCCGACACTGCAAGCCAGAGTAAATGAAAGCCAACCTCGCACCCATTGCAAACCCTTCAGTCTGAGATCACGATATGTAAGTATATTGTTTAAAGTAAAGTTGAATGTCATCGTAACGAGCGCCGCGAATGCTTGGCTCCATAAAAACTTGATATTCAGTCCATGTAACAATACGGTGAGAATCAGAAAATGGACGAAAACACCCAATCCGCCTACCAGACTAAATGCAACGAACCGTATTGGGATTATTTTGCCAAACAGTTTATTAAGTAGCAGCATTCCGTATTCCCAAGCCACCTGATTATCTAGTTTACTTTCGCCCAAGTGACGTCTTCTGAATTGATATGCTAACTCTTTAACCCGAAGCGGTCGTGGCGACGATGCAAAAAGATCTAAGAGGATCTTGAATCCTATACCTGAGAGATTCCTTACAATTTCTTCAAATGCCTTTCTGTTGATAACAAAGAACCCACTCATAGGATCTGTTAGGTTTGTGCGCACCACCATCCGACTCATGCGAGCTGCAAATCGGCTTATCGCAATACGTGATTCCGCCCAGTCACCGAACCCGCCTCCCTCAAGATAGCGGCTCCCGACCACGATATCCAGATTCTCCTGAATAATTGTATTTAACATTTGAAGCAGTAAGGTCTCATCGTGTTGAAGATCTCCATCCATCACAGCGAGGTATGGCGAAGACGTCGATAACATCCCCTCAATGCAGGCAGAAGAGAGCCCTCTTCGGCCAATTCTTTGGAGACATCTGATCCGATCATCTTTTCTAGCTAATTGTCTTACGAATTCAGCTGTTCCGTCCGGGGAATCGTCGTCTACGAAAATCACCTCCCAAGACCTTCCCTCTAGGCATCTATCAATCCTCTGGATCAACTCACGCACATTCTTTCTTTCATTAAAAGTTGGCACTACAACAGATATTTCAGATTCGATTTTCATCTCTTAGAAATTAATTTATTCGATATCCACATGAGCCGGAGTTAATATGATTCGATAAACTTTCATCGTATGAAACTTTAATTCACTACTCCCATCTAGTTTTTACCGACGAACCAATGTTAAGGTTTATCGAACCATTTGTGGAAGGTATGATACGAGTATATGGGTTCAAATCCTAACCGCACCCAAACTTTTTGCGAAGCAATGTTGATAATCTGGGTTGAAATAATCATACGCTGAGCTCCCTTTGACAAACACCAATCCAACCCGTGAATCATAAGAGATTGTGAAACTCCTTGACCCTGAGCTGGCTTAGCAACACAAAACAATCCACATTCTCCTTCGCCTGAATGGTTCAATAGTAATGTGATAAAACCGACTGCTGAATTATCAACTTCAGCAATCAGAACATCACTTGATGTACTTCTAGATTTACAAGAGTTAATTGCCCAGGATACATACGCCTCGTCGCATTTTGCGGGATCCAATCTTTCATCAGAATGATAGTGCCCATAGTATCCGCTGAACGAGTCAGCCGCAATAATCTTGACATTATCTTCATCACCAGTTCGAATCCGCCGCACTGCAACTTTCATAATATCCGATGGAATTGATTGCTTTTTGAGGTTACGCGCATAATAAACCAATGTATCCATCAAATTAAATTTCTCTTGCTCCATTTCATGGATTACTCGAAGGTCCGAAGTTGAACAGCGCGCTATGAGTAATACTACGCCATTGGATAATGAAAAATCTATTATAGAAGGTAATATATCAAGAGTTACATTTGATGCTCTGGCAGTTCGAATGCCAAATCGTTTTTCATCTATGGCAGACAAATAAACTCGGGATGGATTATGTCTCATGGCTGGTCCGTGTCATTGGGAGGGAATCCTACTGTATCACTTATTACAACATATGGTCGATCTATTGTCCGAAAATGCATTCGTGAGAGATACTCACCAATAATTCCGAGAGCAAACAACTGCACTCCAGAGAATATGGCAATGATCGATGCTAAAAAAGCGAATCCAGGAACACTGCTTCCTTGAATCAGATAACGGCCTAAAACAAGAGCCAACACGCCAACACCGAATATACCAAATACAAATCCGGCTATACTGGCCAGTCGTAAAGGCAAGGTACTAAATCCCGTCATCAAGTTGAGAGCATGGATGATTAACTTTCGAAAGTTGTAATTAGATTTTCCTTTCATTCGCTGATCATGCTGGACTGGTATATTTGCAAATCTTGTTGTTCCCCAAGTTAGCAAAACATCTATCGATACAAATGGACCTTGATAGTTGGCAAAGGCATTGCGAACTTTAGTGCGAAAGATACGAAAGGCACTGATGTTGAGGGCAACTTCAACACCCATTACACCTTGCAAGGCATATTTTGTTATACGTGAAGCAAAGTCTCGCCAAATTCCGTGCTGCTCAATTTGCGGCGTGCCATACACGACATCATAACCATCTGTCAGTTTGGTCAGAAGCTTTGGAATTTCTTCAGGTGGATTTTGCAGGTCATCGTCCATAGTAATAATTATTTCGTAATGTGCCGCACGGATACCACACAATAAGGCATTATGTTGTCCAAAATTGCGCATCAGGTTAATACCCTTTAACCATGGGTAATCAGCCAATAGCTGTATGATCACTTTCCAACTGTGGTCAATACTACCATCATTTACTAAAATTAACTCATAATCTACTTCAAAAGTCTCCAATACTTTTTTAAGCCGAGATACTAGCTCAGGTAGCATTTGGGAGCTATTATAGACTGGAATAACGACTGAAATAGACATGTCTCATATCCCCGAGTTTTTGGGCATTAAAGTGACTTTTGTTATCTGAGATGAAGCTTTTTCATTGGTATGCCTTGCCGTGGTTCTTTCGTTTGAGCCATTTGAACATGATTTCTACCAGACCACAGAAACAGCACTCTCACTATCGCTATGATATTTCTCATCTTTTCTCATAAAATTCATTCATGACATCCACAATCATTGAAATATGCTCGACATTCATCTCATAAAAAATGGGTAACCTGAGCACCCTTGCACTTAGATCATCAGTGTGGTGCATTTCACCCGCAATCCTTCCGTATCTTATGCCCGCAGGTGACGAGTGAAGGGGAATGAAATGAAATACGGAGTTAATGCCATGACCCATCAAATAATTAATTAGCCTGGTGCGCTCTTCCGGATTTCTGGTGATGATGTAGAATATATGTCCATTACAATCGCATCGCGAGTGGATGCAGGGCAACCGGATCAGGCCCTTTTTGGCAAGCGGCTGTAGGCCTTGTATGTAGCGCACAAAAAGTCGTCTCCTAACGTTCACAATCTTTTCGGCCTGCTCCAGTTGCGCATACAAAAAAGCCCCGACTAATTCGCTCGGAAGAAAGGACGAACCGATATCAACCCAGGTATATTTATCAACCTCACCGCGAAAAAACTTTTTCCGGTTTGTCCCTTTTTCCCAAAAGATCTCTGCTTGTTTGACATACTTTTCGTCGTTTATAAGCAAAGCTCCGCCTTCACCGCTTATTATGTTCTTAGTCTCATGAAAGCTCAAACACCCAAAATGACCTATCGACCCAAGATACCGATCTCTGAATGTGGACAGCAATGCCTGAGCCGCATCCTCTACCACAAACAGACCATGTCGCTCCGCAATATCCATAATTTCATCCATAGCGCATGCCGTTCCTGCATAGTGAACTGGAACGATTGCCTTTGTGCGTGGAGTAATCGACTGCTCAATCAGCGTTTCATTAATATTCAGAGTGTCTTCCCTGATATCGACAAAGACCGGCACTCCTCCGCGCAGCACAAAGGCATTGGCTGTGGAAACAAATGTAAAGGATGGGATAATGATCTCATCGCCCGGTCCTATGCCGCACAACATAGCAGCCATCTCCAGCGCACCCGTGCAGGAATGGGTCAGCAGAGCCTTTGCGCATCCAAGCCGCTCTTCAAGCCATTTGTGACAACGTCCGGTAAACGGTCCGTCACCGGAGAGATGTGATTCAATCACGGCCTGGGCAATGTTATATAACTCTTTGCCTACGATAAACGGCTTGTTAAATGGTATTCTATTCTTTTGTTTCATAATTTGCATTCACAGCCACAATTAGCAGTGAACCTCCGAATGGCAGGAACCTTCCTCGGTTTTCTAAAATTCTCCATTCTAGACCACAAGCTTTTTCCAACAAAAAATTTAACCATTCTGGCAACTGAAATTCCATGATATCATTAAAAGAAGCATGTCCTCTCTCAGTCCAGCGCCATCGAAACCGTGAAAGCGCCATTAATGGTAGTAACATGCTGATGAAGGAGGTCACCCATATGACATGAAATCCTGCAAACTCTATTTTTTTTACCAATTCATCTCGCGAGTACCTTCTCTTATGCCGCGCCATTTCATCCTGAGCGCTCCAGAGCCACTTATGCTGAGGAACAGTAAGAATTATGCCCCCGTCATGTTTAAGAGCCTGGTGCATCTGTTTGATGGCCCCATCATCATCATCAATATGCTCCAGTACATCGAAAGCCCCAATCACATCAAATTCGTTCTCGTAGGGTAAGTTGCAAGCATCGACCTGTATAAACTCAGCATGGGGAACTTGTGATGATGCATATTTGAATGCCTTCAAATATATTTCTCCACCAACCAATCTAATCTCGGGGAAAACATCCGAGAAACCAGCCAACACATGACCAGTTCCACACCCGACCTCAAACAGATATTGCGCCGAAGGAAAAAACTTTTGAAGTGAAAACTGAACCAGTCTGTTTCGGCTCCAATACCAGAAGCATCGTTGTTCGAATTGGGCAATTTTGTCGTGTGCCTCTGGGGCATATCCATCGTTCTCAAAGGCCATCTCCGGAGCAAAGCAAGGGTAACCTTCATTCAAAAAGGGTTCCCATTCACAGTATGGGCACCGCCATGTCAAAGCAGAATATCGTCCATGACATTGGAAACATATCTTCACGTGCAGCCATTCCACATAATATTTGTATATGTTGAGACCTTTGAAAAACTACCTAAACTACGAATATACCCTTTATAACTCACTGAAATCATTGACCCGATAATTTAGCTTTTTTCAAAATTCAAAAGTTTCATGATCAAATTACAACGGCTTGATTATTTTTTGCCGTTGGTTTTTCACGATCCCGTTCACGATTAAGCTACATTTTTTTAAACATACATTGTCGGGATTCCATAATCACCCCAAGAGGAGTAAGATAAAATTAATAACCGTAGTGTCATGTTACTCATTAAGTGTCGGGTAAAGACGGTTCCGTTTGGTTCGTGCATTCTCAGCTGTGAACTGCCAATTCACCTTGGCACCCTTGTTGTTTCTGAATTCCTGCCAGGCCAAAGATTCTCTTCTGACAACCTCAATGTCGTCGATTCGTCGGTTTAGACACTGACCAATGAGCACGTTCAACTCAATCTCAGCCATGTTAAGTCAACTCCCGTGCTTGGGAGTGTACACAAACTCGAACCGAGCCCATAAAGCCCTCGCCTGGTCCGGTGGAAATGTTTCATACCATGATCCTGGCTTATGAGTGTTCAGGTTGTCCATCACCAATGTTATCTTTTGGGCTTCTTCGTATTGGCTGGCAATATCTTCCCGAAAAAAAGCCCAGTCACGCTTGGTTTTTCTCTCATTGATCTTGACAAATCGCTTACCTGCCAAGGGCTCACAGGCGAGAAAAATATTGCATACGCCGCAACGTTTATATTCGTAGTCACGCTTCGCTGGCTTCCTCGGCGAAGCTGAAATCGAAATCTTCGTCTCGGCAATGAGTTGCTTTGGGGATTCGTCCATGCATACTACCGGATATCGTGGATCCAGAACACGCTTGTACACGTCCAGGACCATTTCCATGTGTGCCACAAAACTGCCATTCTCCTTCGGAGGAATCACCCATCCTTTCCGTTGCATAGGTTTGAGTTCGTTTTTTTTAAAACGCGACGTACCGTCTCGTGAGAAATGCTGTCAATATAGTCAAGCGCAACGGCCTTGTCCGCCAGCAATCTCAGAGTCCAGCGATCAAACCCTTCAGGCGGCTTGCTACAGCTCAAAGCAACCAAATGGGCTTCAAAATCCCCGTCCGCCTTCTTGACATAAACGCGACTTCCCTTTCTACCGTGGAGAGCAACATCAAGACCGTCTAAAACGAACCGCTTTTTTACACGGTCAATTTTCCTCATGCTTGTATTTAGCACTCGGGAAATTTCCTCGTTCTTCGAACGTTTCCGTTGATGCTCTCCCCCATCACATGCCAGCAGAATCAGTGCGTTTAGGATCTTTTGCGACCGGTGGTTACCTTTGGAAGTCAGTTCAGTTAACAAATTTCGTTCCTCTTCGGTCAAGGTCACTATGAATTTCTTCATATTCGATCCTCCCAGTTAGGAGTTTGATTATGAAGAAACTTTAGCACATATTATACGACATAACAAGCGTGACGTGACAGAAGGAATATATTGAGTATTTTGGTCATTCATCTGCCCATGGGGAGTTAATATTTTAGCATGACGCAAAATTGTGCAAAAAGCAGGATTTACAAAGGTCTCCTCTCCTGCTGCTAACCGGGCAACCGGCAGTCAGTTAATAATGTTAAAATGCTAAGATCCTAAGATCCTAATAAGTTTTGCTGAGAAAAGTTCGAAAGGCACGTCTTTCTACAGATATAGGAGGCGGGGCCACATAATTCTCACCATTTATAATCTTATCAGGTATTGACGTCACCATAGCCTTAGCCTTTTCCAAACCGACTATCTCAGCAGCCAATTTAACTCCCTTTGATAAGGGATAAGATCCAGAAAATGGGGAATGGATATCACTAGCAATCATATGAATAAGACCACGAGCCAAAAGTATTCTAGCAGTTTTTTTTGCTTTTTTGCCATATTTACCCAGCAAACTACCAGAATTTAATTGAGTTAATACACCACTTTTTATCAAGTCAACTAACTTATTAGCGTTTTTTTGTATTTCATAGTATCTTTCGGGATGACTAATTATGGGTACAATGTTTTCTAAAAGAAGTTCATATATTGTGTGTTTCGTGTATGAAGGTACTGTTTGCATAGGCAATTCTAATAATACATATTTATTTTGACTATTAATTGTTATCTCTTCATTTTGCCTTATATTAAAAGTCAAATCTGGTGTAATAAAAACTTCCGCACCCAATATAATTTTAACGTCAATACCTTCCGAATTAACTTTTTCCCTTATTTTATTGAATGCATTTTTAACTTTTTGCCAATATCTGTTAACAGTAAAATCTAATATGTGTGGAGTTGTTACTATCGTTTTAACTCCATCTTTTTCAGCATTTTTTATTATTGTTAACGCTTCCTCCACAGTTTGAGTACCATCATCAACACCATAAAGTATATGAGTATGAATATCAATCATTTTGTACTATCTTTGTAATAATAACTATTATAGTAGTAATAGTACTCACTCTTCCTTATCTTGACCTTATTGAGAATTGCCCCAATCGATTTATATTTCGATCTATTTAATTTTTCTTGCACATGAGATAGTATTTTGCGTGTCACCCTTTGGCTTTCAATTATTAATATGTACCCATCTGTGTATCCTGCTAATACAATAGAATCATTTGCCACAAGAACTGGAGGAGAATCAAATATGACAATATCATATTGTAATATCAGTTGTTGAATTAGCTTTTCCATTTTATTCGTTTCAATGATACGCCCTGGATCTGGTGGAATTGGCCCACTTGTTACTACATCTAATCCTATGATGTTAGTTTTTTGAATGATATTTTCTATATTTGTTTTTCCTGTTAATAGGTTAGTAATCCCAGTATTGTTATTCAGATTTAAATATTTATGAATTTTAGGTTTATGCAAATCAGTGTCGATTAGAAGAACTTCTTGATCTGCATTCGCAAAAGAAATACCCAAATTTATCAAATTAGTAGACTTACCTTCTCCAGCCAAAGAGCTGGTTATCACAAAGCTCTTAATAGGCCGATCCAGACTTGAGAATTTTATACTGTTACGCAGGGTTCTGTAAGATTCCCAAAGTGGATCTTTCGGATTTTTATCAGAGATTAATACAAGATCATCTTTTCCTTTTAGTTTTTGGATAGCTCCTAAATAAGTATACTCTGTAAATTCTTTAATTTCTTCAGGAGATTTTATCGTGTCATCTAAATAGTCTATCAAAAAGGCAAGTCCAAAGCCAAACAATAAACCAAGCAAAACTCCTATGATTCCAATTAATCTTTTGTTAGGGCTTTTGGGACTGTGACTATTAGATACAGCTGCTGGTTCAACTAATTTAATATTAGATAGCATCATCGCCTCTGCTACACCAACTTCATAAAGATACTCAAGGAGTGAACTATAAAGCTCTTGAGCAGCGGATAGTTTCAATTCAAGTTGAGATTGTACAAATACTTTATTAGGAATACTCTGAAGTAAAGACATGTATTTGACTATATCTGCGTTAACACCGTTAAGATGACCTTTTAAAGCAGCATTATCTCGTTCCAGTGCTTCTAACTCTACTGAGGAGCTTTGGTAGATTTTCATTTCTGTCCTTAAATTAGCTTTAATCTTGTTAATCCTTTGTTTCAGAACAATCACATCCGGATGCTCTTTTGTCTTATCAGTAAGCTCGGCTGCTAAATTTACCTCGAGTTCAATAAGGGCTTTCTTAAGTACTCCAATCTGTGGATTCTTGCTAATAGCAGAACTCGGAACAAATTTCTCACTCCCTTTCTTAAGTTGTTGTTTCAAAGTTTGTATTCTTGCCTTGTTTTCGATAATATCTATAATATTGTCTTCTTTTTCTTTCATTAGTTCGGCCATTTTATCTATGGCTTTTTCCGTCTCTATTTTTATATTAATTGTTTTTTCAGCAATCTTATATTGTTTTAGTTCCTCCATTACATTCACATAATCTGTTTTTGCTATTTTGATCTGATCATCAATAAACTTTCTGCCACCTCTATATTCCTCTCTGCGTCGTATTTTATCTTGTTCAATAAATACATCCGCCAATGTGTTTGCAATCATAGCCGGTTCTTTCCAATTAGGCGATGTGGCGGCGATTCTAATTAAATTTACATTTGATCTAACTTCATGAACCTCAATATGAGGATTAGCTTTCCAAAAAGATGCCAAAAATGGTGAGTCCAATAACCCGGCTGGCGACATTAGTATTCCTTCAGCTGATTTTAACTGCAATTTGGATATAACTTCTTCAAGAACTGGATTCAAAATGGCAAGTTCTATATAGGTATCTACCTCTTCATCTGATGTTTTTAATAGAGAGGAAAGATCTGTCAATCCAATACTTGATAAAAGAGATGATGAAGAATCTGATGTTTTGATTAATACCTTTGCAGACGATTCATAGATTGGAGGAATAAAATTACTACCGATTATTGCAGTCAATGAAATAACCAAAAATGCTTGGATTATAATCCATTTTCTGTGCCATACAATTTCCCAAAGTTTTTTTATTTCCATTGATTTCTTCCAGTATCAATCATTTTTAAAGCAAGGTCATTTTTTAATTCTAGAGATACTCAATGTACACTTATGGCTAAAATTATTATCTTCCTTGAACCAATCCGATATTGAGCCTTTTTCAAAGGTCTCATTTTTCCATCAAAAATTTATCTCTCATAATTTCAAAGTTATTTATATTGTTTTATAATTACTGCAGCATAAAGGACTTTTATATTTTTATCATTATGGAATTATCACATTCGATGAACTATCCTTACCAGTCAGAACATCAATCATCTGTGGGAATAGAACAATACCCGTTTCAAGTGTTACAAACGGCTGGATAATATTTTCGATTCGTTTCAAGAATCTTTCTATATTGACTATGGTACTGGGAGGTACATAGATAATATCACCATTTTTCAAAATTACGCTTTGCAGCAATTTATTATTCTTACGCATTTTTTTGATATTTAAATTCAACCCAACTACTTTTCTTCCTCCATTTTCTCTTCTTAAAAGGAGGACCTTTTCTTCATTTGCATCTTGGGTAAACCCGCCAGCACTTGAAATTGCACCCAGAGCAAATATCCGTCTGTTTAACGTAAAAGCGCCAGGAGATTTGACTTCTCCAAGTACATGAACTTTTTGACTTAGAATTTTTATAACATTGATAGTTACTTGTGGATCAACAAGATATTTTGAGAATCTTTGCTGAATCTCATCACGCAATTCAAACCTTGTCTTTTGAGCTGCCAGCACATCGCCAATCAAAGGAAACATTATCTTACCGCTGGAATCAATTTTGAGCTTTTGTGAAAGATCATCATATTTTAATTTTTTTGTAGATGAGACGGTAATAGTGACTTGGGGATTAATAATGTATTTTGATAATTTCTTTTGTATCTCATCTCTTAAATCAAATACCGTCTTACCGGCCGCTTGGATATCTCCGATTAAAGGAAACATAATTGTACCCAAAAAATCTACAGTAATCGTTCGATCAAGTTTTGGTTGTCTATAAACAGAGATCTTTATAGAATCACCCGCCACAAGAAAAAATTGAGATGTCTTTTTAGGATATACGGTTATTTCTATTTGGTCCCCTACTCCAAGTATAATATCATAGAACTCGTTCACTGTTTCTTTTTGTAAAAGCACCTCTTCTTTTTGTGGAGAAAAGCTTGTACATCCAGTAACGACAAGAAGATTAACAAATATTAACAGAATTATGAAAAATCTTGTCCGATTTCTGTTCATGTTTTTTTCCTCAGCGTATGGATAACATTTGTTCGGTAGGGTTTATTACTCAAAAATACCTTCGACTCAAGTGTTAGAGTCAGTTAATTGATTTTCTATCGAAAATCAATTAACTGACTCTCTCGATTGAGCATAAAAGACCTCTTAATTGATAGGTTCCAAAGGCGGGATCGTAAGGGGGCGCATTCGAAGTAAGAATATTAGCGTTCGACTCCCATACACCAAAATCTGGCCATCCTCTCTCCGGAAACCACCAGCCATGATCAATATTAACCACCTCTTTATGTATATCCTCGCTCACTACTGCTTTCATCTTTATTCTACCGCGTGGAGAACTCACATAAATCCAGTCATTATTAGTGATACCATGTTTGTTAGCAATTTCAGGATGAATTTCTGCAGTCGGATCAGGTCTCTTGTTCCGAAGAGAAACTATTTGTCTGTGTTCACTATGAAAAAACTCGTTTCTCCTGCTCCCTGTGGTTAATATGTAGGGAAAATTTTTTGCCACCTCTGGCCGCTCAACCGGACTTTCGGGGGGGTTCCTGTATGTTGGTAAAGGATCATAACCTAACCTTTCTAATGACTTGCAGTAAAATTCTATTTTTTTTGAAGGTGTCCGGAATCCATTATTTTCATATTTTCTATATTCATGAGGCGGATATATCATAAACCTCTTTTTTAAATCTTGAAAAGTGGTGCCAAGTGGCTTCAGCCTGTAATTCAAGATCTCTTCCAAGGTTTCACCTGATCCGGGGAGATTCAATCGCCTGGCAAGATCGATCATAATTTCTTCGTCCTGCCTGCACATACCTACTTGAACTACTTTTTGCTGAGCAAAAACCGCATTTTCAGCAACAAAGGGGATTTCAATGATCTGATTGACCTCGGGCCAGAAAGCGGCCGGCAAAATATAATCAGCAAGAGCCGCCGTCGGGGTCATGAACATGTCTGTTACAACTAGCATATCCAGCTTGATCAAGGCATCATATACTTCTCTTGAGTTGGCCACTGTAACTAAAGGATTACTGCCAAAGTTAAGTAACGCTCTTGCTGGATAAGGATCACCAGTACGCATGGCTCTGAACACCCCCGGAACATGCGCCGACGGCAGAAGAGCTCTATATCCACCAAGAAATTTGAATTTTTCCCCACCTATTCTTTTTTTTATCATCCCCTTTGGCAAGTTATCTCTTAAAACCGGATATGGTCTTACAATATTCATACCTAAGATATCGCCTCCCGGGATATCAATATTTCCGGTCAAACCTCTAAGCAAGGAGATGGCCCTTACTGTTTGCAGAGAGTTTGGGGTATGTTCAATGGCAACTCCCCATTCCAGAACAGACGGCTTGCCAAGTGCATATTGTTTTGCTGCAGCAACAATATCTGCAGCCGGGACTGACGTAATATTCTGAGCCCAGCCTGGTGTAAAGTTATCTACATGTTTTTTCAGTCTGTTGAAGCCCACAGTCCAATTTTCAACAAATGCTTTATCATAATAATCTTCGTTAATAATTACATGTACCATAGCGAGAGCAAGGGCCGCATCTGTTCCCGGCCTAATTGGCAGCCAAATCTTGCAGTTCTTGGCGGTTTCCGACCTCCTGGGATCGATAGCAATCCCGTAACTACCCGCTTTTAATGCCCTTTTGACCGCAAACGAAAGCTCACCATCAGGTCCGGTTACAACCGGATTGTGTCCCCAGAATAGGATAGTCTTAGGGATAACTTTCCCATAATAATCCGCAACAACATATCCACCGTACGTGTATTGACAGACAGTTATACGGGGCAGCAGGCAGTTGGCGAGACCCGGTTCATACCAGTTTGGTGTTCCAAGAGAGTTGGCAAAACGAAGAACATGCATAAAATGATGCCTACCGGTTCCCTGGCCCAGGGCAATAGATTCAGGGCCGGATTCGTGTCGGATCATATCGATTTTGTGAGCAATTTCGTCTAAAGCCCTGTTCCAACTAGTTTTCTTCCACTGATTTGATCCTCTAACCCCATCGCGTTTTAACGGAGTAAGAAGTCTTGACGGATGATACATCATTTCCGGGGTAGCTAGACCTTTTATACACATCTGGCCCTGGTTAAAAATAGAATCAGGATCTGGTTTTACGCTTATTAATTTGCCTTTCTCTACCAATAAAATAGCACCACACCCACCATGGCAAATCCGACAAACGCTTTTATAGACCTTCTTATTATTTTTCAATCTCAATTTCTTCTTAGGGTATCACACCCAAATGCTGTAGTTAAAAGTTATCATAGTATTATGTTGATATTTGATTCACACTCTATAAAAACTAATCGTTACCAAATGCGGTAAGCATGACTTCGTTTATAAACGTATTATCATGAATTCCGTTCAGTATGCCAGATAGTGGACCTAGCGATGTTACTGGTACATCGGAGGCTGTGTGACCGGTTGTAGACCAATTAATATAGAATTGTTTACCATCTGGTGTTCTGAAGGGTCCATCTTCACTAGGAAGTCCGCTTGGCAAAAATGAAACCATCATTCCACCTGTCTCATGGTCCGCGGTCACAATTATCAAGGTATCATTTGAGAGGGAGGCAAATTGTTTCGCTATTGCTACAGCCTCATCAAGGCCTACGGTGTCAGATATCGTATTGGTGGCGTCATTACTATGACTAGCCCAATCGATCTGTCCGCCTTCTACCATCAGGAAAAAACCACTCGATCCTTTCGATAAAATAGCAATTGCTTTTTGTGTCATCTCTGCCAAAGAAGGATCAAAGGGGCGCAACATACCCTGGTCGGCAAAAATGCCAAATAATTTGATTGTTGTATAAGGGTCAAGCGATCTAAAAGATGCTGGATCGCAAACATATCTGTAGCCAATAGCGATAGCTTCATTTATAAGGTTTCGCCCATCATTCCGCTCCCCGGATTCTGGAAAACAGCCATTTTCAAATGTGGGAATGAATTCATCTTCACCGCCACCCAGTAAAACATCCACGCCAGCACCCAATATCTGTTCTGCGATTTCTATCACTAAATTTCTGTCTTCGATATGTGTAGCAAATGCAGCAGGGGTCGCATCTGTAATTTGTGTTGTAGTCACTAGGCCTACTCGCTTCCCTTGTCTTTTCGCATCTTCCAGTATTGTTGAAAGGAAACATAAGTTAGTATCCAATGATAGAACGCCATTATTTGTCTTTACACCCGTCGCCATTGCGGTTGCTGCTGCAGCAGAATCTGTTATTGGATTATCTGCAGAGCGTGTCTGTAACGACCCACTTGCTGACATATCATCCATCGATAACTTACCAAAAGAACCTACTGTATTCAAGCGTGCAGCTTTTCGATGTTCTGCACCCATACCATCTCCAATAAACAAAATAATATTTTTGGCATTTGAGGCGGCTAAAGAATCGAAAATTCCTATACTGATTTCTGCACTAAGGTTAGTGATGAATAAAAAAATGATTATTCTTATTAGAGTTGTCTTCATATCGATACTAATGAGGCATGCCTATTTTATCTTAAACATCATCTATTTAATTTGCTATTTGGACTAAATGAGGATATTTAATAAGTCAAACTGCCTGAAATCACACTAATTTTCAACCCACGATTTTTCATTTCAACCCAGTTTTTTGTAAAATTTACCTTGGCCCAATATTTTTTCAGCTTTTTTTCATTTCTTGCCGACGTCCCAGGTTTCTTTCTGGTATCCGCTGATCATGCTGCCCATTACCATCAGAAGAAGAACCATCACAGAAGCTGATCTCGAGTCAATTCAAAACACGGTCAATGAACATTGTGATAAAGGTCGGACACCCATTTAAAAAATCCTATGCCAACAATTTTCGAAAAATATTTTTCAAAAAAGCCCCACTGTTACTGTATTGTTAAAGGGTATTTGATTTTGATGTAAAATAAATACCGCAATTTATAATGGCGGGGGGAGGGGTTAAAAATCAAAATAAGGCTTCAGGTGGTTAATCAGTTCTTCGGTCTCTTCAAGATTTAATTGCTGGGTGGAATCCGACAGCGCAATGGCCGGATTGTAATGGGCTTCA
>CAYMPA010000069.1:0-14904 GCA_964392105.1 uncultured Enterobacteriaceae bacterium | reverse complement strand
TAAAACGTTTTATTAATATACCCCAGAATCCAACAATATTATCCGAAGGCCACTCCGCCATGTATTTAACAAAACTGCCCTGTTCTTCATTCAGTTCATAAATAGCCTGTGCATTATGTCGCACGCTTTGTATCTTGCCCCAATGCCGCACGATGCGTTTTTCATCCATCAGTCTTTCCAGGGCCTCATCACTCAACACACGATTAGCATTAATATCAAATTGATAGAACACTTCTTCAAATGCCGGCCATTTATTATCAATAATCTTGCGATTTAAACCAGCCTGAAAGATACGCCGTGACATATTGGATAAACAAAACGCATCAGACATGTTTTTAAGCTCATTAACAGTGCGAGGTATAGGTAAGGACTCCTTCAAAGCTTCTATACCGCCTACACGGTCTAGAGCAGTCTCATAGATAGAATCGAATGACTTCAATTAATTAGCTATCTGATAATTTCTTATCCAGACTTAATGGCCCCGAACCATAAACCATGATGTACATCATGCCGCCCATAATCGTGAGGTTTTTCATGAAACTATTATACTGATGCATCGCTTCCTGCCCTTCAAAACTCCAGAAAGGATGAAAAACGAAAGTAACGGGAATTATAAATAGAAAGATTGCCATTGCGGCCCAGCGCGCCTGCCAACCAACAAGTATCAACAAACCGCCCCCTAGTTCTATGATAATGGTCAACACCAGCAATACCTCAGTCATTGGTAGTCCTTTACTGGCCATATAACCTGCTGTTCCTTCAAAACCGTTAATCTTGTTAAAACCAGCAAGAATAAAGATAACAGATAGCAAAATTCGTCCAAGCAATGGTCCATATTGTTTAATTAATGTACACATGATCTCCCCTCCTCTGTTACAAGCCGTTATTATAGAGAAAAAAATAAATGTCTGGAGACACTAAATGGAACGATTAAAAGCTCACATTCGCAATATCCCGGATTTTCCCGAGCCAGGAATACAATTCAAAGACATTACACCGTTGGTCAAGGAACCTGCGATGTTGAGACTGGCGGTGCATCAATTGATTCACCCCTTTCTTGGGGAAAACATAACCGCAGTTGCAGGTATGGAGGCACGTGGTTTTATCTTCGGCAGCCTTGCTGCCTGGGAATTGGGTATTGGTTTTATACCCTTACGTAAACCTGGCAAATTACCCTATGATGTCGAAAGTATGTCATATGATCTGGAATACGGTTCCGCGTCATTAGAAGTCCATATCGATGCACTGGAAAAAGGAGATCATATTTTACTTGTTGATGATTTGATTGCTACTGGAGGAACCGCAGCAGCCAGTTGTGAATTAATAGAAAAATTGGGTGCTGAAGTCACAGGTTGTGCCTTTGTAGTGGAACTGGATTTACTTAACGGTAGAGAGAAATTATCTAAATATAATGTTCATTCTTTAATTCATTATTAGTATTTATCCGAAACCGATTTAAAATAAACATTTTATTTTAATAAGAATATAACGCTCATAATGCTAAAGTCGGCTATCGACAGCCAGAACCAGACGCTCGTTGGGTAACTAATTGTTATCTTAGCCTGGCAACCCAATGAACCAGATGGTTTATAATTTAATGTAAGCGGTATCGTTGCATAATCTCGCATTAGTAGGAGGGGTGACGTGGGCAGTCAGATAGATTATACCATTGAGATAGATAACGACCATCATGTCGTTCATATACAAGCTCATGGGAAACTTGATTTTCAAAATGCTGGGGAGTTATCAATAAAAGCAAGGGAGGAGGCGAGTAAATACAATTATGGTATATTCTATGATTTTAGTGATGTTTATTTGGATGCTAACTTAGTCGATATTTACAGATTCCCAAGAGAGAATATAGCAGTAGAAGATATATCTCATAGAGGTATAAGAGCTGCTTTTCTGGTATCGATCGGGGAACAGGTGGCCGATTGGGAGTTCTATGAAACTGCATCAAGAAATTGTGGGCTATTAAATCGTGTTTTCATTGAGGACGAAAAGAATGCACTGAAATGGGCATCAGGGAGAACAACGACCTCAGCATCATAAACGTCCATATATGGACTCCTCCTCAACTGTACAACCATTATTCAATGCACCACGTACATGTCCTTTTAATTCAACTGTTGATTTAAGTACGGCTAACATTGCAATTGTAATCAGCGAACGTGTTTGTCGTGGCAGGCCTTCACGTTGCCAGGTTGAACCACATGCGTGTTCATTGATCCAGTCTTGAAGTGGTCCGGTTAATTCAGTCGTATTGTGTGTGCCTGGTTAATAAATTCTTCATCCATAACTTCAGTGCGAACTTTTAAACCTTTCTTTTTTGATTCTTCTGACACGATATTCCCTTAATAATTAAACTAATCCACCATTTATCTTGATTGCCTCACCCGTCATATATGACGATTCATCAGATGCTAGAAAAACTACGGCTGCTGCAACATCTTCCGGATCGCCGAAACGACCTAATGGAATTTCCTTGATACGGGCCTGGAAATATTCGTCATCCATGTGATCTTTTGCGAAGGCGGTTGCAATCCATCCAGGCGAAACCATATTGACACGAATTTCGGGACCGACTGTTTTTGCAAACGAACGAGTAAATCCCAATATACCTGCTTTTGTTGCAGCAAATATTTGTGGATTTGTTCCTTCAAAACCATGTGTTGCCAAATCCCATCCCATATTTACAATCACGCCATGTCCTTGTTCTTGCATCATTGGCATAATTGACCAGCAGGCATTGATCGTACCTCTGAGATCGACTTCTATAAGATGTTCCAGCTTTTCATGAATTTCTGCAGCTGCACCGGTACCGGTAAGGATATCTGCACCTGCATTATTGACCCAGACATCAATACGATCGAATTCATCCAGCGTCTTTTCAATTAATCGATCAATATCATCTTCGTCAGCCATATCTGCCTGAACAGCTATAGCTCGTTTACCGGACTGTCTAATCTGCTCAACAAGAGCTTCAGCGCTGTTCCTGGAATTTTTATAATTCACAACAATATCTGCCCCTTCCCGGGCAAATGCTTTGGCAATACTCAAACCAATACCACTGCTGGCACCGGTAATTACTGTGACTTTATCTTTAAGACGTTCCATTTATTATTCAGGTCGTTTATCGTGAGCGCGCTATTTTAACTGTAAACTACAGAACTTGGCATGTTTGATATAAATATTTCAGTTGTTATTCCTGCATATAACCGCGCAAGACCATTGGAACGGGCACTCGAATCGGTCCTTGCACAGTCCCGTCCTGCTGATGAGATAATCGTCGTTGATGACGGTTCTACTGATGAAACGCGACACCTTATCGAAACACGGTATTCACATATAAACTACATACAGCAGACCAATAAAGGTGTGAGTGCGGCAAGAAATGCAGGGATTAAAAGTACAAATCATGACTGGATTTGTTTACTTGACTCCGACGACAGTTGGCAACCAGACAAACTTGAAAAACAGACCCAGGCGTTGTCTGAAAATACAGATTTTTTAATTTGCCATACTAATGAAACCTGGTATCGAAATGGCGAAATATTGAATCAGGGAAAGAAGCATGAAAAGCGTGGGGGTTACATCTTCCAATATTGTTTACCACTCTGCGCCATCTCTCCTTCATCGGTAATAATTAATAAACAAATATTTAATGACGTCGGTTTGTTTGATGAAAACCTGCCCGCATGTGAAGATTACGATATGTGGTTACGAATTTGTTGTAAATATCCCGTTTTGTTTCTTGATGAGGCATTGACGAATAAACAAGGTGGTCATGAAGACCAATTATCAAAAAAACATTGGGGCATGGATCGATTCCGTATTATTGCCATACAAAAGATTATTGAATCAAATTGTTTGGATGAGACTGATCGGCAGGCTGCAATAAATATGTTGCTAAAAAAAATATCAATCTTTCTCAAAGGGTCAGAAAAACACGGTAAAAATGAATATTGTGAAAGATTTGAGGCACTATCAAAACAATATGCTAGAGACTATTAACAATTATCGCCAGATAGCAGATAAGCTGCACACCTCTGCTCAACCGACTATTGAAGAGTTTGAAACGATCAAACGTGCTGGTATTGAGATTGTTATTAACCTGGCCAGGGCAGATTCACCTAATGCTATTGTGAATGAAGCACAGATCGTTCAGGAAAATGATATGCACTATATCAATATCCCGGTGGATTTTAAAAAGCCGGACACTGCTGATTTAAAACTTTTCTTCAATGCAATGGATCAACACAACGATAAAACAATGATGGTTCATTGTGCTTTTAATTGGCGCGTATCCTGTTTTGTTTATTTATATCGTGTAATTAAAGAAGATTGTGATAATGAGACAGCAAAACAAGACTTGTTGGCCATATGGCAACCGGATGAAACCTGGCAATCATTTATTGATAACGCTTTACTGAATCAGGAATCACTAAAATAAGTTTATTATGAGGTGCTTGCAAAATTCTGGATTGTGCTTTCTAGCAAGGCAAAAATGCGTGCACGACTGCATGGACGCAGGAGGTAGAGTGACGCAGGATGCCAAAGCCGAGAAGCGCAGTTCATATGTAATTTGTCGCTTCCCGACCCCGCATTCGAGCACATTTTTAACGCCGCTAGGGAGTGCAAGACGGAGTTTTGCAATTACCTCATTATGATTCATATTTTCTGCGCCCTCCCCTGTGAGGCTGGGCCGATCATTCAACTTTTGAAATTAACTGAATTAAAACAGTTTGATTTATTTCGGATCTATCAATCGAAAGACAAACAATCCAGTTTAACGATAACGGAGACAGGTAAACTTAATGCTGCCTCGGCTGTAAGTTATCATCACGCCTGTTTAGATACACAAGCTTCAGACATTTGGCTGAATATTGGTATTGCTGGACATGAAAGCATACCCGTTGGGGAAGCACGTTTAATTAATAAAATAACGGATAATCAGGATAAAACCAGCTGGTATCCACAAATACTATTTAAACCACCATGTGATAGTGCACCCTTAGTTACTTTAGACAATCCATCGACTGACTACCAGGATATGTTATTTGATATGGAAGCATCCGGGTTTTACCAGATCGCGATACGTCTCGGTACAGCAGAGTGTATTCATTGTCTAAAGATTATTTCAGACAACCATACACAACCGACATCAACAGTGAATGCAGATAGTGTAAAAAAACTGGTTATTGCCCAAATAGAGACAATTGAAAACGTATTGAAATCACTATCTAAGCAATGACAAATCAAACCATTATTTTCGTCACCTTTGTTGCCTATCTTCTGATGATCTTTGTGGTTGGCTGGTACGCATGGCGTTGCACGCATAACTTTTCCGATTACATTCTTGGTGGAAGGAAACTCGGTAGTTGGACTACTGCGATCAGTGCTGGCGCTTCAGATATGAGTGGTTGGTTGTTATTAGGCTTGCCGGGTTATGCCTATCTTGCAGGATTGGAAGCAATCTGGATTGCACTCGGTTTGTTTATTGGCACCTGTCTTAACTGGTATTTAGTTGCACCACGTCTTCGAATTGATTCTGAATTATTGAACAACGCATTAACCTTACCTGAATACCTGGAATATCGATTCAAAGACGATAGCCATTCACTTCGTATAATCTCAGCCATATTTATCCTGTTGTTTTACCTGTTCTATACCAGCTCCGGTTTAGTTGCCGGTGGCAAGCTGTTCGAATCTGTATTCGGTTTACCTTACACCTGGGCAGTTTTAATTGGTGCTATAACAATCCTGGTTTATACCAGTCTCGGTGGTTTTTTTGCCGTATCCTGGACAGATCTTATTCAGGGCCTGTTAATGGCATTGGCCTTAAGTTACGTTGCAATTATTTCCATTTATAGCGTTCATGGATTTGATGCTTTATTTTCATCAATCTCTGCAATTAATCCTGAATTAAATAATGCCTTCACTACAGCATCTGCAGAATCATTAGGCATTGTTGGTATCGTATCTTTACTTGGCTGGGGACTCGGTTATTTTGGACAACCACATATCCTGGTCCGTTTCATGGCAATACAATCACCACAACAGATTCCATCAGCCCGGCGTATTGCGCTCAGTTGGACATTGCTTGGTCTGGTAACCGCTTTGATTACAGGCTTTGCCGGAATAGCAATACTGGGTGAACAATTACAAGGTGGAGATAGTGAAAAAGTATTTATTGAACTACTTCACTTGTTATTACACCCGTTACCAGCAGGGATATGTTTGGCTGCCATTCTTGCAGCTATCATGAGTACGGCTGACTCTCAATTATTGGTTGCTTCATCGGCATTAACAGAAGACATCTATAAATTGTTTAATCAAGAATCCAGTAATGAAGCAAATTTGGTTACAATCGGTCGAGCTGCAGTAATAATTATAACAATATGTGCCATCGTGCTGGCCTTACAAGCTGATAATAATGTTCTTGATCTAGTTGCCTATGCCTGGGCGGGATTTGGTGCGACTTTTGGACCGGTTATCCTTTTATCCTTGTTATGGAAATCGATGTTTAAAAGCTCAGCGATAATCGGAATGATAGCTGGTGGCCTTACTGTGATAATCTGGAAAAATATTGATTCAACTTATCGATTGTTTGATCTATATGAACTTGTGCCCGGTTTTTTTATTGCATTGGTTTTCATTGTTATAAATCAATCAATAATGCATTTATTATCTCACTCTAAATTGCAGAATTAATTACAGACTCAAACACAAAACGGGTGTTATCG
Organism: uncultured Enterobacteriaceae bacterium; assembly: GCA_964392105.1. Classification (GTDB taxonomy): domain Bacteria; phylum Pseudomonadota; class Gammaproteobacteria; order Eutrophobiales; family Eutrophobiaceae; genus UBA7359. The sequence continues at coordinate 8,158 of CAYMPA010000069.1, read as the reverse complement.
CGATACTGCATTAATATATCCAAATATTGTTCAACCGCTTTGCCATAATCATCTTCAATAAAACCTGATGCCCTTGCTAATGGCAATAAAGATTTCGTATCCATCCCCACTTTACTGATCGTTTTCATGTCAAATACTCTTAAAGCAGATTCACTCTTTTTGTAATAATCATAGGCGGTTAATAATTCTGATTTTATCTTTTCGTTAATCAGGTCCAGATTTGAAGACTCTGTTAATACAAAACGCGTACTTGAATTTCTTAATTGCGGATAATCATCACCATAGGCAAGTTGTAAAAAATGCGTAAGGAAATCGATGTCCATGATACCGCCTTTGCCCCGTTTTATTTCGATCTTGTCTTTACCACCAGCCAATTCCTGTTCGACTAACAAACGCATCTTCATTATTTCCTTGGCTAGACAGGATGTTTCATACTTTCCATAGACACTTTTCAGAATTTCATTATTCACCTGTTCTGACAATTGCTTGTCACCGACGACTATACGACAACGCGTCATCATCTGACGCTCCCAGATCTCACGTTCACCTTGATGAAATTTTAAAAAACTATCCAATGGTGTAACAAGCACACCGGAACTACCATGTGGTCTTAATCTCATGTCTATCTCATACAATGCACCAGACGGATCCATTGTAGATATATATCGCAACATCTTTCTAATCTTGCCCACAATATGTTCGTTACTATCTGGATCTGATATTTTTTCAATGAAGATTAAATCCAGATCAGAACCATAATTCATTTCGTATCCGGCAAAACGTCCCATCGCAAGAACAATACATTGGGTAGTTTCAAGTTGATCAAGACCAAATAATCTATACATGACTATTAATACATCTTCAGCAAGTTTTGTTAACAAGACTTCTGCCTGTTCCTGATCAATCACATTACCAAGTTGTAATAACAGGATAGATAACATGATTTCATTCTTGCGTATCCTTAATTGCTCAATTGCTTCATCCAATACACTACCAGGAGAGAATTGTTTTAATTCATCTAGTGATGATTCGACAACAGATACATCTTGCATTTCCTTGTCGAATAATCGGATAACTTTATTACCTCGATAAAAACAAAAACGTGTAAAATACCAACTCGCACCAAATAAAGCTGTCATTAGTGCCAACTCCTCGACAGACATATCCCAACCTTCTTGCTTTGATAGTTCCAGCCAACGTTTAATACTATTGTCGGCCGCATCTGGATGCCATGCTATGGAAAGGACTTTTATTATTTCTGAACTATAACTCATGAATACTCAGTATTTTCAGTTAATAGTTTTTCAAAATATTTTTTGGCTATCTGTTGATACAAGATTAAATCATCATTAAAATCTGCGTAGGCTTCATCAATACTCTCACCTTTGTAACCCATCATCTTTGCAACTTGTTTAAGCCTTGTTTTATCATATGGTAATTGATGTGTTTGTTGCTCATCGACCATTTGCAGCCGATTCTCCAGTTTTCGTAAAAAGATGTAACTGTCTCTCAGTTCTGCTAATTCTTCGTTATTAATAAAACCGCAATGATTTAATTGCTTTAATAGTTCAAGTGTATTGGTGACTTGTAATTCAGGATGGTAACCACCATTGACTATCTGCAACATATGGACAAAAAATTCAACATCCCTGATTCCTCCCTCACCCAATTTTACATTCCAATGCCCTTCTGTTTCACGCTGGTCAGCCATATCACTTTTTATCTTGAGAAACCGATCGATATCTTCAACACTAAGTACTTTATGAAAGACAAAGGGCTTAAGACGAGAGATCATATCATTACCCAAGGCTTCTGAACCGGCAACGTAACGACCCCGAAGCCATGCTATACGTTCCCAGGCTTCCTTTGATGCCTGATAGTATTCCTCGTAATCATCTAAGGAAAATACTAATGGCGCACTCCTTCCCCAGGGCCGTAAATTTAAATCAACCCTGTACAAAAAACCATGTTCGGTGTTATCAGTTAATAAGCGGCAAAATTTCCGTATATGCTGGGTATAGTATTCATGCATATCATGACGTTGTTTATCATCGCCATCACGAAGTACGAACATGAGATCGACATCAGAGCTGTAATTCAACTCATTCGCACCAAGCTTGCCCAAAGCCATAATGGCGATATCAACATCTTGGTCGAATTCACTTGAATCTTTAGCGACAAGTAAATTACTGGTTTGTATAACTGAATCTGCCAGGTGACTCAGGTTGTACAATACCGTTTCATAAGGACATACATTACAAACATCCATCCATGTGATTTGTAATAAGGAACGGTATTTATGTAATCGTAATTCGTTAAAACCAGAAATATTTGTTATTTCTGATGCTTGATATGGTGAACCAATTAATGAAACAGCGTCAGGATATCGAAGTAAAAAATGAAATAAAAACCGGGATATTCCTATAATCTGAATTAATCCCGATTTTTGATCATTCGAAAATGAGTCAAATGTCCGGGAAAATTGTTCATTTTCAAGTAAGCTATGCAGCCGGTTTGATGTAGCATCCGGATCTGCGGTCTGCTCGATGATGTTATCGAGTTCCATTAAAACTGTGCTCACAAATTAATTATTAATTGATATTAGAGCTTGTTATAAATTTCACTACCCTTTTTCATAAATTCTTGGGACTTTTCATCCATTCCCTGTTCCAGTGCTTGATCGAGATTTTCCAGCCCTTGTTGCTCAGCATAATCCCTGACATCCTGGGTAATCTTCATTGAACAAAAGTTAGGGCCACACATGGAACAAAAATGTGCCACCATATGTCCTTCCTTTGGTAAGGTTTCGTCATGAAAATCTTTAGCTTGATTCGGATCCAATCCAAGATTAAATTGATCCTCCCAACGAAATTCAAAACGTGCCTTTGATAAGGCATTGTCCCTGAGCTGAGCTGCAGGATGACCTTTGGCCAAATCAGCTGCGTGTGCTGCAATCTTATAGGTAATGATACCTTCTTTAACATCATCCTTGTTTGGCAGACCAAGATGTTCCTTTGGCGTGACGTAACATAACATTGCCGTACCATACCAACCTATCATGGCTGCACCAATTGCTGAGGTAATGTGGTCATAACCGGGAGCGATATCCGTGGTTAGTGGTCCCAAGGTATAAAATGGTGCTTCGAAACACTCTTCCATTTCAAGATCGACATTTTCCTTGATCATATGCATCGGCACATGTCCTGGACCTTCAATCATGACTTGAACATCATGTTTCCAGGCAATTTGTGTTAATTCACCGAGTGTTTTTAACTCTGCAAACTGTGCTTCATCATTTGCATCTGCAATCGAACCAGGACGAAGACCATCGCCTAATGAGAAAGAAACGTCATAGGACTTCATGATTTCGCATATCTCTTCGAAATGTGTATATAGAAAGTTTTCTTTATGATGTGCCAGACACCATTTAGCCATAATAGAACCACCACGTGAAACAATACCGGTAACTCGATTAGCGGTTAAAGGTATATAAGGTAACCGTACGCCGGCATGAATTGTAAAATAATCGACACCCTGTTCTGCCTGTTCGATTAAGGTATCCCGGTACATCTCCCAGGTTAATTCTTCAGCTTTACCATTCACCTTTTCAAGGGCCTGGTAGATAGGTACAGTTCCAATTGGTACTGGAGAGTTTCTGACAATCCATTCACGAGTTTCATGAATGTTCTTGCCGGTAGAAAGATCCATGACTGTATCTGCACCACAACGAATGGACCAGGTCATTTTCTCGACCTCATCTTCGATAGAAGAGCTGATTGCTGAATTGCCAATATTTGCGTTAATCTTGACCAGGAAATTACGACCAATAATCATCGGTTCAGATTCTGGATGATTAATATTAGCGGGAATAATTGCCCGACCTGCTGCAATTTCATCCCTGACAAATTCAGGGGAAACCTCTTCAGGTAAGGTACTTTGCCAGGGCATACCCTTATGCCTTCGGATTAACACGCTATCTTTATATTCATTCAATCGTTGGTTTTCACGGATGGCAATAAATTCCATTTCTGATGTTATAATTCCTTTTTTTGCATAGTGCATCTGACTCACATTAGTGCCAGATTTGGCAACGCGTGGTTTCGGCGGTTGTGCATAGCGTAATCGTTGTAATTCAGGATCATTCAAACGTTGCACACAATAATCAGAACTTGGTCCATCAAGCTGTTGGGTATCATTTCGTTCTTCTATCCAACCATTTCTTAATGGTTTTAATCCTTGTCGAATATCGATAGAAACATCAGGATCAGTATAAGGTCCTGAAGTGTCATAAACTGTGATTGACGTATTTTCTTCCAGACCATTCCGGGTTTGGGTCGGAGAACAGGAAATTTCGCGCATTGGGACGCGAATATCAGGACGAGTTCCTGTCACGTAGATTTTTTTGGAGTTTGGTATAGGCTCAACGATTTTCTCGTCAACGGTTGCGGTTAGACTTAAGATAGAATCAGGAAATGCGCTCATTTTGGCCTCTTTGTTATGAAAGTATTATGTGTGAGCGCCAAGGGCAAGATGCTTGCTTTCCTACGCTGGTACTAACCAGATCAGGTCAAGGGTCGATCTCAGCCCACAAAGGCGCCCCTAGCTTGATTACATGCTATATAATACGATCACTAACTACAACTATATAAGAAAAATAGATATGGATATTGAACAAGCCCGGCTAAACATGATTGAGCAACAGATCCGTACCTGGGAAGTACTAGACCAGAACGTATTGGATCTGTTAAACGAAATTCGCCGCGAAGAATTTATCCCGGATTCATATAAAGAACTGTCATTTGTTGATACGCGTATCCCGATCGGTCATGAACAGACAACAATGACACCTAAAGTTGAAGCGCGTCTGTTACAATCCCTGACTATAAAGCCCGATGACACTGTATTTGAAATTGGAACAGGATGCGCTTATTTGACTGCCCTGCTCGCTAAATCAGCTAAACAAGTCAAGAGTATTGATATCTTTCCTGACTTCATTGATGCGGCTAAAGACAAGATTGCAAAAACCGGTTTAACAAATATTGAACTCGAAAGTAGCGATGCTTATATGTTGTTAGATCAATCTGCGAAGTACGATGTAATTGTATTGACCGCTTCCTTATCGTCTATGGATGACCGTTTTCTGAACTTGTTAAACAATGGTGGTCGCATGTTTGTCATTGTCGGCGAATCGCCTGTTATGGAAGCACGTATAGTTACAAAACAGGATGAATCAAGTTGGTCTTTTGAAAGTTTATTTGAAATAGATTTACCTGCATTAATTGGTGCGGAACAAAAAGAAACTTTTGAGTTATAGTTAATCCTAGAAACCTCAGTTGAACGGCAGTAAACCAGAACAATGCATAACAAATTAATAGCTTACATTATTTCAACATTTCACACACTTCAAGGGAATACTGAACAGAGCCTGCTGAGTGAGTCCGCCTGTTCATTTGATTACACTTTTTTCCGGCTCACTTGCTTGACAGCGAAAGCCTTACGTAGAATCACTGGATTTGCAGGAGCAAAAAGCTGTCAACTCAGGTTTCCAGGATAATCATGCAAACAATAACCCCTGATGAACTCAAAACAAAACTGGATGCTGGTGAAAAACCTGTATTATTAGATGTCCGTGAAGCATGGGAATACGCCCTATGCAGTATCCAGGGTTCTGTCAACATTAGTATGAATCATATAAACCAAATACAAAATGAACTTAAACCGGATAATGAAACCGTTGTTATCTGCCATCATGGCATGCGTAGTTTTCAAGTGGGTACTTACCTGGAAGGTAATGGTTTCAATCAAATTGCGAATCTTGAAGGTGGAGTTGATGCCTGGGCTAAAACTATTGATACAAAAATGGCACAATATTAATAAACTGCGTTATTCACGATAAATATAATAAATTACTAAATAAACTTTCCTTTTATGAGTATTAATCGCCCTGGCATGAAATTTTCTACTGCTACACTGACACTTTTGCTATCTATAAATTGTTTTGCAGCAGACCTGATAAGCGCCTATAAACTTGCTGAAAAAAATGATCCTGCATATTTACAGGAAATTGCTTCACATCGCGCTACACTTGAGTCACGTCCCCAGGCACTGTCACAATTGTTACCCTCTGTGAATCTTAGCGCCGATACAACTCGATTTGACCAGGATATTTCATCTGCCGGAGCAGCATTTGGCTCCAGTGGTGAGGTAAATTTTAATAATCGAGGTTACACTTTGAGTGTTTCACAACCGTTGTTTAGACGTGATCGTTTTATTGCACTGGATCAGGCTGGTAGTGAAATAAAACAGGCAGAGGCTGAACTTGTCAAAGCGCAACAAGAGTTAATTGTTCGTATTGCCGAACGTTATTTTGACGTATTAGCCAGCATGGATAGTCTTGAATTTGCCCAGGCAGAAGTTAAGTCACTCAGTCGACAACTTGAACAAGCCAACCAGCGCTTTGAAGTCGGCTTAAGTGCAATCACTGATGTACAGGAAGCCCAGGCTGGATATGATCTCGCCGTTGCACAGGAAATTCAGGCACTGAATGCAATAGATAATGCACGAGAGGCAATGCGCGAATTAACAGGCGACTATATAATGGCTTTTGACGGCTTAGGTGAAGGTATGTCGCTGGTACGTCCTGACCCGGAAACAATTGATAGCTGGACACAATTATCTCTGGATCAAAATTTAGGCATAATTGCAGCAAACCATGCTGTTGAAACCGCCAGAAATGAGATCAAACGCCAATCGGCAGGACATTTTCCCACACTTGATCTGGTTGCATCACAAGATTACAACTCTTCTGGAGGTCGTTTCGGCTCAACAAAGATACACACATCTTCTGTAGGACTGGAATTAAATATTCCGATTTATTCAGGTGGCCTGGTCAGTTCCCAAACCCGTGAAGCATATGAAAACTACAATATCTCAATGTATTCTCTTGAGCAGGCAAGACGCTCAGCACAACGACTTACCAGGGAGGCTTACCTTGGAGTAATTTCCGGTATAAGCCAGGTAAAGGCATTAAAACAGGCTGTGGTTTCAAGTGAAACAGCACTGGAAGCAACTGAAGCTGGGTTTGAGGTGGGAACACGTACCGCTGTTGATGTCGTTGTATCACAACGTGCAACATCTAAAGCGCGTCGTGATTATAGTCAGACCAAGTACGATTACATTTTAAATACACTTAGGCTCAAACAAGCTGCAGGAACTCTCTCTCCAGATGATCTTGATCTAATCAATGCCTGGCTGACCAATAATTAATGACTTCACAAAGATATATAAAGCGACTATGTGATGTAGACGATAGCTGTCTTATCGTTATTGATATTCAGACAAAGTTAAGTACTGCGATTCCTGAAAAAGTAATTAATCGCTTGAGAAAAAGCACCGATATCTTATTAAATGCAGCAAACCTATTAAATGTCCCTGTTATTACAACTGCACAATATCCAAAAGGATTAGGTCCGGTTGAAGAATTTATTACGAGCAATCTTCCCGAATTATCAAAAAACTTTGAAAAAACCAATTTTTCCTGTCTTGGCGCGGATGGTTTACCCGGGCATCTAAAACAATTTAACAGGAAGCAAATTTTACTCATTGGAATTGAAGCACATATATGTGTAATGCAAAGTGCAATAGAATTAATCGCAGAGGGATATGATGTATTCGTTGTTACTGATGCGATAGCTTCTCGTAAATTAGCAAGCTATGAAACGGCATTGTTGCGTTTAAACCAGGCAGGTGGAAGTTTATTAAATACCGAGTCTGTCCTGTTTGAATGGTTGCGGGATGCCTCACATCCCCAATTTAAATCAATTTCTAAACTTATTCTCTAGTTCACTACCTAGGTCAGTTCTTCAATTGTTTGTAACAAAGTCGCTTTTTTGACTGGCTTACTAAGGTGTTTATCACATCCTGCAGCCATGCATTTATCGATTTCCTCTCTTATTGCATGTGCCGTTAATGAAATTATAGTTGTACGTTTTTTATCCTGTTCTTTTTCCCATGCGCGTATTAATCTCGTCGCTTCATGACCATCCATGATCGGCATTTGCACATCCATCAAGACTAAATCATAGTTATTCTGCTTATACATATCGACTGCAATAGAACCATTTTCTGCCTCATCAAGACTATGTGGCGTTTTCTTCAG
>CAYMPA010000068.1:2948-14935 GCA_964392105.1 uncultured Enterobacteriaceae bacterium | reverse complement strand
TATATAGAAATAATAAAATTAATATATTTTACTTATTATTGGTTTAGCGTCTTAATAGCAACCAGTTATTAAACATCCAGAGGCGTAGACAGACGTGGATAAGAAACCGGTTTTTGATTGGCAGGATCCCTTACTACTTAGAGAGGAACTGACTGAAGAAGAACGCATGGTACAGGAAACTGTGCATCAGTATGCACAGGAGCAGCTATTGCCACGCGTTACCGAGGCATTCAGAAATGAGCATACCGATCCGGAGATCTTCCGTGAGATGGGTGAACTTGGTCTGTTAGGGGCAACTATGGATGGCTATGGTTGTGCCAACATGGGCTATGTCAGTTATGGCCTGATCGCCAGGGAGGTGGAACGGGTTGATTCCGGTTATCGCTCTATGATGAGCGTGCAATCCAGTCTGGTCATGTACCCCATATATGCCTACGGAACCGAGGTACAAAAAGAAAAATATTTGCCGAGACTTGCAACGGGAGAATTGATTGGTTGCTTTGGTTTAACCGAACCCAATCATGGTTCCGATCCGGGCAGTATGTCGACCAGGGCCAAAAAGGTCGATGATGGCTATACGTTAAACGGCAGTAAAACATGGATCACCAACTCGCCTATTGCCGATGTGTTTATCGTCTGGGCCAAGGATGATGAAGGAGTCATTCGTGGATTTATCCTTGATAAAGACATGAAAGGTTTATCTGCACCGAAGATCGAAGGCAAATTTTCCTTACGCGCATCGATCACGGGTGAGATAGTGATGGATGATGTATTTGTCCCTGATGAGAATCTATTACCGGAGGCATCGGGTCTGTCCGGTCCTTTTGGTTGTCTGAATCGCGCTCGTTACGGCATTGCCTGGGGTTGCCTGGGTGCGGCCGAATTTTGCTGGCATGCTGCATTACAGTACGTACTGGATCGTAAACAATTTGGCAGGCCATTGGCGGCAAATCAGCTAATTCAGAAAAAGCTAGCTGATATGCAAACTGAAATCACCCTGGGTCTGCATGCCTGTTTGCGCCTGGGCCGCTTGTTTGATGAAGGTAAGGCAGCACCCGAGGCCATTTCCCTATTGAAACGTAATAATTGTGGCAAGGCCCTGAACATTGCGCGTGTTTCGCGGGACATGCATGGTGGCAATGGTATTTCTGATGAATATCATGTCATTCGCCATGTACTTAATCTCGAATCTGTTAATACCTATGAAGGTACTCACGATATTCATGCCCTGATCCTGGGACGTGCTCAAACTGGTATTCAGGCATTCACTGCATAATAGCTAAATAGGTTACACTTTTTAACTTTGTACTACATAAGCATGAACAGAACGCAGACACGCTATAAATACATCCCTGTACGCTCGGACGCGGCATCCCTCGGCTTTGGCTTCCTGCGTCGCCCTACCTCCTGCGTCCATGCAGTCGTGCCGCGTACGTTCTGCTTTTCTTTTCATGCTTATGTACAGGAATTAGGAACACTTATTTAGAGCATCAGTTCAATGAATGCAGCATTAAGCCATCTTAGAGTACTTGATATGAGCCGTATTCTGGCGGGTCCCTGGGCGAGTCAGATACTGGCAGATATGGGCGCAGAAGTGATCAAGATTGAACGACCTGGGCAGGGTGATGACACACGATTTTGGGGACCGCCTTATGCAAAGGATCAACAAGGGCAGGACACCTCGGAATCTGCTTATTATCTAAGTACAAACCGCGGTAAAAAATCGGTCACGGTTGATATTACACAAGAAAGCGGTCAAAAGATTATTCAACAATTGGCCAGTGAATCGGATGTTATATTGGAAAATTTTAAAGTCGGTGGCCTGAAAAAATACAATTTGGATTATGGTTCGTTAAATAAATTTAATCCCCAGCTTATTTATTGTTCCATTACCGGCTTTGGACAAACAGGCCCTTATGCCAATCGTCCCGGTTATGATTTTACGATACAGGGTATGGGTGGGCTGATGAGTATCACCGGACAAGTTGATGACAGGCCTGGTGGTGGCCCACAAAAGGTAGGTGTGGCATTGGCAGATGTAACTACCGGACTATATGCAACCATAGCTATCCTTGCCGCGTTAGCAAATCGTTATAAAACGGGTGAAGGACAATATATCGATCTTGCCTTGTTGGATGTGCAAGCCGCGGTATTGGCCAATCAGGCGATGAACTACTTTACATCAGGCCAGGCTCCCGGCCGTCTTGGAAATGAACACCCGAATATTGTGCCTTACCAGAGTTTTGCTACTGCGAATGGACATATCATTTTAGCGGTGGGTAATGATGTTCAATTCAAGCGTTTTTGTAATCTTGTAAATGATGCTGAGCTTGCGCATGACTCGCGTTTTACAACTAACAAGGAAAGGGTTCGAAATCGTGCAATCCTGGTCCCGATTATTGAAAAGATTATGAAGCAAAAAAACAGTGAAGAATGGTTGCAAAAGTTGGATGAAGAAAATATTCCCTGTGGGCCTATCAATACTATAGATAAGGTGTTTGCAAATGAACAAATTCAACATCGGGGCATGCAGTTAAAGATGAACCATCCGGTGGCTGAAGAAATCAGTATGGTTGCCAACCCGATTCAGTTTTCAAAAACACCAAACAGGTATGAAAGACCACCACCACTATTGGGCGAGCATACTGAAGAAATCCTGAGCGGATTACTTGAAATGGATATGGCCGAGATTGAAGCATTAAAAAACACGGGTGTGATCTAGTGAAACTGTTTGATTATTAATACACATAAATATTATCACTGCTGTCCCGTTAAGCAGCTTGATAATTATAATAAGCACTTGTTTGCTTAAGGTTTTATTAAGATGAGATCTTTAAGACATGGACTGGAAAACAGGAAACATGACACGCTGTGAATACTTCCTTGTACGCTCGGATGCCGCGTCCGTGCGGCATACGGTCATATTTCCTGTTTTCCAATCCACATTGGTTTGTCAAAATTAAAGTTAACGGGACAGCAGTGAAATATTATTTTAGTGTTAAAAGATTAATAACAACCAGGGTAAATACATGATAGTTCTAGTAGCTGTAAAACGCGTTGTTGATTACAACGTCAGGGTGCGTCCGACAGCAGATCAGACCGGGGTGGAGATTAGCAATGCGAAGATGTCGATGAACCCGTTTGATGAAATTGCAGTAGAAGAAGCGATTCGCCTGAAGGAGTCGGGTGTTGCAAGCGAAGTCGTTGTCGCCTCATTTGGTGTTAAAAAATGTCAGGAAACGATCCGAACTGCATTGGCAATGGGTGCTGATCGAGGTGTCTTTGTTGAAACTGATGAAGACCTGCAATCACTGGCTGTCGCTAAATTATTGAAAGAGATCGTTAATAGAGAAAATCCCCGTTTGGTTATCCTGGGTAAACAAGCGATTGATGATGATGCCAATCAAACTGGTCAAATGTTGGCTTCATTGCTCAATTGGGGTCAGGGCACCTTTGCCTGTGAAGTTAAGGTCGAGTCTGAAACTGTTATAGTCACAAGAGAAATTGATGGCGGTACGCAAATTGTCAGCCTGAAATTACCTGCTGTTATTACCACGGACCTTCGTTTGAATGAACCACGTTATGCAAAATTACCGGACATAATGAAGGCCAAAAAGAAGCCGCTTGAGACATTGACTCCCGAAGACCTGGGTGTTGACGTCTCTCCCAGATTAAAACTACTGAAAGTTACTGAACCACCCAAACGTGAGGCCGGTATTATAGTGCCCGATGTTACAGAGCTTCTGGAAAAATTACGTAATGAAGCGAAGGTGATTTGAGATGAGCGTTTTAGTCATAGCAGACCATAATAATGATCACTTGAATGTGGCAACGCTGAGTACTATTACCGCAGCTAATGAGTTAAGCAATGAGGTTGATGTGCTTGTGGCAGGTAAAAACTGCCAGGCCGTTGCAGATACAGTTTCAAAAACTCAGGGAGTAAAGCGCGTCTTACTCTGTGATCATGATGTTTGTAAAGCGCAACTGGCGGAAAACATAGCTCCATTAATCCATCAACTTGCAGAAAATTATTCACATTTACTCTCTACTGCGACAACGACAGGCAAAAATTTAATGCCAAGGGTTGCTGCCTTACTGGATGTGGCACAGATATCAGAGATCATTGGCATCGAATCAGACGATACTTTTACTCGTCCTGTTTACGCTGGTAATGTGATTGCAACCGTACAATCAATAGATGCAATAAAAGTAATCACGGTTCGTAGTACGGCCTTTCCAGCTACTGAAAGTATTGACACAGCAGTACCAATAGAAACTGTCACGGCGCCAGCTGATGCCGGCTTATCCAGTCTTGTAAGTGAAGAGCTGACAAAATCAGAACGCCCTGAACTCGCTGCCGCCGATATTGTGATTTCGGGTGGTCGGGGACTGGGTAATAAGGAAAATTTCAAACTCGTAGAGGATCTTGCAGACAGTTTAGGTGCGGCTATTGGGGCATCCAGAGCGGCAGTTGACGCTGGTTTCGTGCCGAATGATTATCAGGTTGGGCAAACCGGGAAAGTCGTCGCACCAAAATTATATATCGCAGTTGGAATATCAGGCGCCATTCAGCACCTTGCCGGTATGAAAGATAGTCAGGTGATTGTTGCGATCAATAAGGATGCGGAAGCGCCTATCTTCGAGGTAACTGATTATGGCATCGTGGATGATTTGTTTAAGGTTTTGCCCCAGTTGATAGAAGCATTGAAATAATAATGTGTGTGTCATTCAATTTTATGTTTTTGGAATAATGGTTTAAATAAAAGTTTCTAATTCCCGTACATCAGCATGAACAGAACACAGACACGCTGTAAATACGGTCGCTTCGGACTTCCCTGTCCTCTCGCGACACTAATGCATCCCTGCATGTCGTCCATGTACGCTCGGATGCGCCATCCTTGGCGCATACGGTCTGCTTATCTGGTTCATACTGATATACCTGAAAATGAAAAATGTAGCCCATCTAGGAACTTTTATTTAAGCGAGAGGAACAACTTTCGAGACACGCCGTCAATACATCTTCATACAACAATATCAGATTGAAAGACTGCTACAGGCAGGTAAGGGAGATGACAGGTAATAATAATTATGCAACGTGAAAGTATGGAATACGATGTCGTTATTGTTGGTGCCGGTCCGGCTGGATTATCTACCGCAATCCGGTTGCGGCAATTAGCTATAGAAAATGATCTTGAATTAACGGTCTGTGTGCTGGAAAAAGGATCAGAAGTTGGTGCTCATATTCTATCCGGTGCTGTATTAGAGCCTCGTGCCTTGAACGAACTTATCCCTGACTGGAAGGATAAAAATGCACCTTTGAACACACCCGTCGATCAGGATGAAGTCTATTTCTTTACCGGTGCTGATAAGGCCTTCAAAGTGCCTGGATTTTTTGTACCTAAGCCCATGCATAACCAGGGAAATTATATTGTTAGTCTGGGTAATGTGTGTCGCTGGTTGGCAGAGCAGGCGGAAGGTATGGAAGTGGATATCTTTCCGGGGTTTCCTGCCGCAGATATCATTATTGATAACGATAATATTGTACGTGGTGTGATCACCGGTGATATGGGGGTAGCCGGGGATGGCAGCGAAAAAGACAGTTTTGAACCCGGCATGGAATTACGGGGTAAATATACGATCTTTGCCGAGGGGTGCCGCGGAAATCTTGGTAAACGACTGATAGAGAAATTTGATCTCGATAAAGAATCAGATTCGCAGCACTATGGTCTCGGGATTAAGGAATTATGGGATGTGTCACCTGGTAAACATAAACCTGGAATGGTGATCCACGGTGCAGGTTGGCCCTTAAGCGATACGGACACAACGGGTGGATTTTTTCTTTATCACCTGGAAAACAATCAGGTCAGTGTTGGTCTCATTACCGATTTGAACTATACCAATCCTTATCTGGATCCTTATGAAGAATTCCAACGCTTCAAACATCATCCGCTGATCAAACAATACCTGTCAGAGGGAAAAAGAGTTTCCTATGGTGCCAGGGCCATCAGTAAAGGCGGTTATTTCTCATTACCTAAGATGGTGATGCCCGGTGCATTATTGGTCGGTTGTGATGCAGGTACATTAAATTTTGCCAAGATCAAAGGGACACATACGGCCATGAAGTCCGGTATGCTGGCAGCAGAAGCCATTGTCGATACCTTTGTCAAAGGTGATGAGGGTGGTCATCTGCTAACGGGCTATGTAGATCGGTTTACTAATTCATGGCTTTATAAAGAACTTTATTCAAGCAAGAATTTCGGTTCTGTCATACATAAATGGGGGCCGACTATTGGAGGCGGATTTAATTATCTGGATCAAAACTGGTTCGGGGGGAAGTTCCCTGTAACAATACGGGATCCGTCTAATGATCATCAGCTAATAAAAAATAAAGATGAATGTAGCAAGATAGACTATCCAAAACCGGACGGAGAGATCAGTTTTGATCGTTTATCATCCGTATTTCTTTCCAGTACCAACCATGAAGAAGATCAGCCTTGTCATTTAATCTTAAAAGAGGGCAGTGTTCCGATTAATGTGAACCTGAGACAGTATGATGCCCCGGAGCAGCGCTACTGCCCGGCTGGCGTGTACGAAATTATTATCGGAGACAAAGGTGAAGAGCAGTTACAAATCAATGCCCAGAATTGTTTGCATTGTAAAACCTGTGATATCAAAGACCCTTCACAAAATATAAACTGGATCACGCCAGAAGGGGGGGGTGGTCCCAACTACCCCAATATGTAAATCTATCCATCTTGATGAAGATAAATATTAATTATAATTGATCGGGCATGTGGCAACGTATTGCATATTTCAGTTTTAAAATTATCCAGGCTCAGAGGTTAGCTGAATGAAGAAGATTAGTTTCTGGTTTTTTATGCTGCTTGCCCAGCTGGGTGCATTTATTATCTTCAAAGATCTTGCCGATATCAGCCAGTGGGTCGTGCAGTCCTCACGTGAATTTACCATGCTTGTCTGGTATAACCGCCATATTCTTATGGCAGCCGCTTTTGCGGCATTATTACTAGCCATACTTGTGTGGATTAAAGATCGCAATGTTTGCGCAAAACCACTATTAGGATTCCTTTTATTTTTGTTTTTCTTTAATTATTATTCCGGGGTTATCAATCCAAAATTGATGTTTCGTCCCCAACAACATGCGGCGAAATTTGTTTCTGTAGGGGAAGCACCACAGTACATGCAACGTAGCCTGGATAAGGCACATTTTGGGCCCAAATCCTATGCAGCGGTTGATGATATAGAGGTCCTGCTACTTGAAACGGATCACGGCGCCTACGCTTATTCGGATTACTATCTGGTCCAGCCGCATGTCGTAAAGGCAGACACCATCAATGGTGAAGAAGTGATAATGACCTATTGCGGACTCACCAACCTTGGTATTGCCTACAGTCCGATCATCGGTGACCAGAAACTGGATCTGGCCGTTATGACTCAATTGAAAAACAACATGGTTCTATACGATAAAAATAGTGGTCACCCTATCCAGCAGATATTGGGAATACAGGAGCGTGATCCTGAAAATAGGAAAATGAAAGAATGGCCAACGGTTCGTATGCCGTTCAGATCATTTAAACAGCTATATCCAGAGGGTATGGTTTATATTAATGAGATACCCGACTTTACCGAAAATCCGGTACTGGCTGTGTGGGATCGACTGGTGCGCCATGGCATGATGCTATGGGGTATTGGCCTGAACTGGATAGAGAATGGCAAGCCGGCATTTCCAACGATTACATTCAAGGACAAACGCTTGCCGATGAAGGAACTCGTTTACACCATCAGTGTGAATGATGATCATGTAGCGTATTCCAAAGATTTTATTAAACAACAGAGAAATATAATAAATACTGTCATTGGCGGAACATCCATCGTGATTAACTATGATCCCGAACTGGATATTGTGACGGCCTTTTTTAAAGACAATGAAGCCGTGGTTAATGAGATAGATGTGCTAGGTTTTACTGAGGATGGAATTCAATTGCAGCGAGTAAACACGCTTAAAAGTAAACTGTTCTGGTTTATTTTTGCAGAATTTTATCCTGACACTGACGTGAACCGGGTTTAACATCTTGGAACGAGTGGCAGTCTTATTTATAACATAACAAAACAGGAATCATTACATGTCGATTAAATTCAGTGTTGCTCTTCAGGGTAGTTATCCCATTCGTGATTACATTGAAAAAGCGAAACGGATAGAACAATATGATTTTGATGAATTGCATGTCTATGACGATCTCATGTTTAAACCTACCTGGCCTTTGCTAACCTTAATCGGGGAACATACCAGTCGTATCAAGGTTGGTCCCGGCATAATCACACCGCAGATCGTCCACCCCTGTTATCATGCCGGCAATCTGGCAGAGCTTGATGAATTGACCAATGGCCGTGCCGTACTGGGTATTGCCCGCGGTGCCTTTTGGGAATTCCTTGGGATTGAAAAGCAAAAAAAACCTATCACCATGGTACGTGAAGCGATTCATATCATCCGTCGTTTGTTGTCAGGTGATCACACTGCCTTTCGTGGAGAAGTGTTTACTGTTACTGAGGAACTGTTCTTTCGTTTTCAACCTTTACGCAAGGAAGTACCCATCTTCATCGGCACCTGGGGTCCGAAAATGTGTCAGTTAGCGGGTGAAATAGCAGAAGGTGTCAAATCGGATGGTCTATGGAATCCTGATTACGTCAAGATTATTCGCGAAAATATCGAGATCGGTGCGGCACGTGCGAATCGTAACACGGATGATGTTGATATTATTGCAGGTCCTTTAAGCTCTATCTCCGTTGACCGTGAACAGGCCAAAGAAACAGCGCGCCGGGTGTTGGCCGTTTATCTGCCTTATCTACGTCCCATGACCGATGTCGCCGGTATCTCTGAAGATGAAATTAATAATGTGCGTGAGGCGGCTTCGACCGGCGATTTCGAAAAAGGGGCGAGCTATATATCAGATCTATCCGTTGCCAAGTGTTCGGTGACGGGGACAGCAAATGATGTTATCGAACAGATTGAAGAAATGGTTGATGCCGGTGTGACTCATGTCGCCTTTGGTCATTGTCTCGGTCCAAACTTTGATGAAGCACTCGATCTGCTTGGCAAGGAAGTCCTGCCTCATTTTAAATAACACTTTTAAACAAAAACAGGGCGATCAAATTTTGATAAAGTTGATTAACGCCAAAGCAATCTTAATTGATCAATTAATCTGGTAAAGCTTTCCAGATTATGTGCAGGCAGGAAGTAGTCAATATAGGGTAGTGCTGTTTGCATACCCTGACACAGGGGTTGGTATTCATCATGGCTTAGCAGGGGATTGAGCCACAGGATTTTGTGAACTTGATTATGCAGGCACTTCATTTCATCTGCCATGATTGCGGCGTTTCCCCGGTCCCAACCGTCGCTGAGAATAACAATGATGGTGCGTGATGAAGATATCTCTCCTGATAAATAATGATTGAATTCGTGTAGACATTGGCCAATATCAGTACCACCCGCCCAGTCATATGCTGTCTTCGTGACTTCATCCAATGAGTCATCAATATTTTCTGCCTTCAGACAATCCGTAATCATCGACATGTGTGTGGAAAAGACGGCGACTTCGAGTTGATTCAATTCCTGGTGCATCGCATAGATGATATTAATAAGAAAGCGGCTGTATTGTTCCATCGAGCCACTGACATCACAAAGCAGCACCAGTCTGGTTTTCTTGATGCGTTTTTTACGAAACAGGATTTCCATACCATCTGATCCATGGGATGCATTACGTCTTAACATCTCACGAAAAAATAACTCATGACCTTTATGACTTTTCTTGCGTCGACGGTTTTGGACATTGGCGATGATCGTAATGAGTTCTGCAATCAGGCTGCGGGTCTGTTCCAGTTCTTCCGGTGACATAAGACCCAAATCCTTTTTCATTAAATACTCGTTCGGGCTATACCTTGCATGACTTGATGCTTGTGACTTTTCCGGTCTCTCCGAGTTGGAGACTTGTTCTTGTTGTTTTATTTCATCTTGTTTGTTTTTCTCAGACCTGTTGAAGTCATCAGAATCCTTGCTTGTTGGTTTATTTTTTACTTCTGTTTTGATTTGTTCTCCGTACCAGAATGCGTTGTATATTCGATCGAACAAGGTTAGGTCATGATAGCTTGAAATCAGTGTTGCACAGTTAGCGGCATAAAAATCATCCGGGTTGTCAATATCGATATGTTTGATACAACTGAACAGATCAATCAGGTTAGTCAGATTGACATTGATTCCTGCATCATGCAGTTGTCTTGAAAATCGTATAATCTGATCCAGCAAATAACGATCTTCTTTTCTATCACTGGACGTGTTGATGTGAGGCGTCATGTTTCAACTGTTCGACGATAAGGGGTATCTCCAGTTTCCGGATATAATCCAAATCATGTTTGAATTTGAGGATGCAGCCAATCGTGTCATCCAATGCTTCGGCAGTCAGTTCATTCTTGCCCAGAAATAGCAGTGCTTCTGCCCAGTCAATGGTTTCAGCAATACCGGGACGTTTGTACAGATTTTCAGTTCGTATCCATTGCATAAACCGGCAGATCTGGTCTGACAGTTCCTCCTGTATATGGGGAACACGGGTTTTCACAATACGCCGCTCCCGTTCCAAATCGGGATAGTCGATATAGTTGAACAAGCAACGTCGTTTCAAGGCATCATGTAGTTGGCGCGTATTGTTTGAGGTCAGGATGACGATCGGTGTCTGTTTTGCTTTGATGGTCCCAAGTTCCGGGATGGTGATCTGGAAGTCGGATAATACCTCCAGCAAAAATGCCTCAAATTCTTCATCTGAACGATCAATCTCGTCGATGAGCAGGACAGGCGGCGTGTCCGACTCTGTTTGAATGGCCTGTAACAGTGGCCGTTTGAATAGAAACGATTCACTGAACAGGTTCTCGCCGATTTTATTTTTTTCTATTTCACGCGCTTCCTGCAGGCGCAGCTCAAGCATTTGTCTTGGGTAATTCCACTCATAAAGTGCAGTGTTGGTATCCAGTCCTTCATAACACTGCAAACGAATCAGCTTTGTATCCAGTATTTTAGAGAGAATCTTGGCGACCTCAGTCTTGCCAACACCGGCTTCGCCTTCCAGAAATAAGGGTTTTCCAAGTTTGGTAGCGAGATAAATCGTTGTTGCCAGCTTTCGGTCACAGATATACAGTTGTTCCGCGAGGCTTTGTTCGACCTGTTCGATTGAGTTGAAACAGTGAGAAATAGATTGTTGTATCGGCATATCAGATATCTGGTCTCCAAACTCCTCAGCATACTGTTGAGTATTGAATATTAAAAGAGTCTTTGCATTAACAGTCAAGGATAATCAAGCGAGTTGATTTGCTGAATTAATATTAATAAATTTCATTAAGTTATATAGATATATCTCAGATAAAGCTATAAAAATCTATTTTATAGCTTGTAGCCATACAAGGCTTTTTCTGTATTTTTGTCAGTTTTTGCTTGCTAAATTCAGGATAATTTCTGCTACACAAAACATACGGTAACGTATTGACAATTTGCTTTGTAGTCAATACTATCTCGGGTTACTATATTAAAGATGTAATAGTTCGTGCCGGGCATGCATCTGTTGCATTACAATATAAATATAATTACAAGTGGTATTGTTTGGGGAGGGTCGTAGTGTGAACAACATGACGAGTTACTTGTATCGCTTATTGCTTGCCAGTCTCTGTTTGGTGGGTATGTCTTCAAATGCGCTTGCCTGGAAGTCCAAGGATGGTAGCTGGATCGTCCATGGTTATCTTGAAAATTCCACCCATCAACGAGGTAACGGTTTCGGGTTATCGCGGTTACGTAACCGGGGTCAGCTGGAGTGGTCGAAATTCATTGGCACTGCCGGTATTTTCAAGAGTGTGTCCATGCATGGCACCCTGCGTGGCAGCTTTGATGCGGCCTATGACCTGAACGATGATATTGGGTATGAGGGTGGTGG
>CAYMPA010000068.1:0-2848 GCA_964392105.1 uncultured Enterobacteriaceae bacterium | reverse complement strand
GAGGCCTATATCGATGCGACCCTGCCGCTCAATAATGGTGACGAAATCAATTTTCGATTCGGTCGACAGCAGGTTGTTTGGGGTCGTACCGACTTGTTTCGGGTGTTGGACGTGGTCAACCCGGTCGATTTTTCCGCTCAGAATATCTATGAAGAACTTGAAGATGCCCGTATCCCCATGGGCATCCTAAATATGGAATACCGTGCCGGTGCGGGTAAGACTTTCGAAGACTTGAACTTTCAGTTGATGTGGAAATTTGAACAGGCCCGGCCGCATACCCTGGGTCAGGGTGGCGCGACCTATAGCATCCTGCAGGCGGGTAACTTCTTCCGTGCAATGAAGACCTGTTGGGATGTCGGCTGTACCGTTGGTAATTTTGCGGTTGGTGCCATAGCAACAGATTTTGGTCCCGGTCAAATCGGAATACGCCAGGCCAATACACCGGACTGGTCTATCGATGAGACTGATATCGGTGCGCGTATCGAGGGAGTCTATAAAGGCGTCGGCTTCTCAGTTAATTCGCTGTATTACAATTCCCATTTGCCTTCATTGCGAGGAGGTATTACTTCCACAGATCCGTTTGCACCACCAGGTACAACGGGTGTATTTCCATTTGCACTGGCGTTTGATATTGATTTTCCGCGTATCTTCCTGTTCGGTGGTTCGGCAGATATTTATGTGGATAAGATCAAATCCGCTTTCCGTATCGAAGCGGCCTGGACCACGGGTGAAGAGTTCGCGGATACGTCCACCTCGCGATTGTTCGATGATTCGGACGTGATGCGTTATGTCATTGGTTGGGACCGACCAACATTCATCCCGTTCCTGAATAAGAACAGGGCATTCCTGTTTTCTGGCCAATTATTCGGCCAGCATCTTCTGGATCATAAATTCATAAAAGGCCCAGCTGGTGATGTCGGGATGCCGGACTGGGAGGACAACTGGGTCGGGACCTTGTTGATCCAGGGATTTTACAAAAACGACACAGTCCTGCCGCGTGTGATCACTGCCTATGATGTGCGTGCCCAGGCAGGAACCGTTGCACCAATGGTTGACTGGTTGATCAACAATAATTGGCGGATGACCGTCGGCGCCAACCTGAAGTTTGGTTCCAGTGCAAGAGAGTTTGATGATAACCGAAGCGCGGTACCCTATGCAGGATTAGGTGCTACTCTAGGTGGAGCGCCCGTAGGTGGTAGCAGTGGGGTTTTTAATGGATTTGAACCTCTAGGTCGTTTCCGTTCCGGCCCGATTGGTATGGCCCAGGCTGAGGATGAATTCCAGATCAGCGTGCGTTATCGCTTCTAATAAACAGTCCCGAAGTTGAGGAGATGAAAATAATGAAAACAGTATTAAGGTTATTACTCACTTTGTCTCTGACAGTCGTTGCTGCAGGGACGGTTTACGCGGTATCTGACGAAGATATCCAGAAGTCATTCTATCCCTACAATGGTTGGACACCGACCGCTGAAGGTTATAAACCGGGCGTGGTTGTGAGTCAATCCAATGTTGAACAATACAAGGCGCTACTGGATGAAGCCCTGTACCAGTTTGTTAAGGATGGCTGGGTTGAGATCACTACGGCACCGACCACTGATTTTCCATTGACCAGTGATTATGTCGAAGCGACCAAGCAACATTCCGGCAACGTCTCGCTGAATGCTAACGGTACGCTGAACGGTTATGTGGCTGGACGTGCCTTCCCACAGGAACCCGATAGCAGTGATTCCGAAGCGGGTCAAAAACTGGTCTGGAATTATCAATACGGATTTAACTCGGGTGACTCGGAAACGATTGAACCGTTTTGGTGGACGTTTCGAAATATGAAGACAGGCAAGGTTGAGCGGGTGTTAAAGTTTTCCTGGCATTTTATGAACTACAATCATCGTGTCACCTTCGACCCAAAACCGGAGTTTGCTGACAATCCGGCCGAGATTTATCGCGGTATTTACAGCAGGGTACTGGAACCGTTTGACTTGAAAGATACGCAGTTGTTGATTCATCGTTATAAGGATGATACCAAGCGTGATGATGGCTGGTTGTATCTGGGTTTCCAACGCCGTGTCAGACGTCTTGCAACCGGTCAGATCACCGATGCTTTTTTGGGCACCGATCTGATGATCGAGGATTTCGAAGGTTATAATGCCCGCGTCTCGGATTATAACTGGGGGTATGCAGGTACCCGAAATCTGTTATTACCGTTCTATCATCATAATGAACAGGAATTATCGGGCGATCCGGCGAATGATCCGGACGGTTACCGGTTTGTTGATGTTCACGGCAAGGGGAACTGTTTTCCAAAGGTGACTTATCAGTTAAGAAAGACCTATACCCTGGTCGGTAAGCCAAAAGATCCAAACCATCCCATCAGCAAACGCGTAATCAATGTGGATAGCCAGACCATGACCATGGCCACATTGGTGACCTATGACAGAAAGGGAGATCTATGGAAATGGTTCCCGATTGGAAAGGCACATTCTGATTATCATCATGCGAAGAACAAGGGTAAAGGCGTTGCATTGGATGATTTTGCTGTGTTAGTTGATGTACAGGCATTACATTGCACCACCTTGCAATTCAAGAGCATTATTACGGATGATGTAAATCAACCGGGATTATTCTCAGTGCAAAATCTACGTAAGTCGGGTCGTTAATAGTTTACTTAACCTTCTCCACACACCCATCTACTAATGATTGGGTATATTTAAATACAAGGGGATTTAATTCCCCTTTTTTTTGGCCAGGGATGGCCTTATGCCGCGGAGCACAGGGAAGTGCGAGAGCGGCAATGTACAGGAGGATGTACTGTCAGGATTTATGCTCCTGCAAATCCTAAGTACCTGCGTCC
>CAYMPA010000067.1:7042-15015 GCA_964392105.1 uncultured Enterobacteriaceae bacterium | reverse complement strand
TCTTTTATCTGTGACTATGTCAGAAGAATCTGTAGATCATCCTGATTGTGCCTCCCCGGTTGCCCGGGCGGTAGCCGAAGGTAAGTTTGATCGGGGAATCTTGGTCTGTGGTTCTGGGGTAGGGGTAACCATTACCGCCAACAAGGTCAAAGGGATTAGAGCAGTTAACGCTTATGATACTTATACTGCAAAAATGGCACGTAATGACGAAGACGCAAACGTTCTTTGTTTAAGAGCCAGAGGTTTTTCGTTTGACAAAACAAATATTATAGACGATATTCTAAATCATGACGCTAACCATTAAATACTATTGTAACAATCCAAGCTTACCCCACGGCATTTCCTCCATGGATGGTTCGCGTCATTTGTTTGCCGTGGGGTTTTTCTATCAACAAAAAAAACAATCGCTCTTTTAAATTCGATACAATTGCAGTCTGCGTGTTCTGGGACTTGTTAAGGATATCTGCACCAGAGAGATTATCCAAGACTGCGATTTATTAAATTAGGTATCTCCTAATGCAGTCGTCGGCGTGAGTGAAACGCAACATCCAATCCAAGATAATGATATCACTTGGATATAGGTGGCTGGCTTGAAATGGTCTAGGTTAGTAACGATCTTCGTTGCAAGCTGTGATGGCGACAAACACCATCCGGTTGAAATCCGGAACGACTGCAATAGATTTTGCACCGAGCAACACTGGTTGTCACCAGGGTAGCTAGAAATTTCTAACAAGAAACTGTTAATCGGTAACACAGGCTGGCTACGGTGCGTTATTTATTTTACAATATTGTTTTGAATCCTCCTCCTCCTCTTGTCAAAGGATTGACATTAAGGCCACGGATGGCCATTTTATTAACCTTTAAATAAAAGGAGCACATATGAGCAGCACAATAAGTCTTGCAACTATTGACAAGGTAGATCCCACCGAGCTTATATTGGGTGGCGGTCTTGACATCCTAAAAGACGAATTGCAGCATCGATTCGATAAGCGGCCATTAGACGCTGAAACAGAAGATCAACGCAAAGAGGTTATAAGCTTTGCCATGAAGTTTTCGAAAGACTCGTCTCTTGTGGCTGGCATTTGTAATAACGTCATTAACGCAAAATCAAAGCTCATTGAAGATCAGCAGATCGAACTATCTTCTATGCGCCGTATGCTCAAAGATTTCAAATCTACATGCACAGAACTAAGAAAGTCTGCCCGAGAACCGGTAACTCTTTGGGAAGAGGCAAAGAAAGAAGAGATCCGCCTTGAAGAACTCAACAAGCAAAAAGAGATTGATGAAGAGGATGCGTACAAAGAAGATGAACTCTACACACTAAGGGCCAAGCAGGCCGAATATGAGGCACAGGAAGCCGCAAGGAAGGCCACAGAAGAGCAGGAAGCTCGTATCAAGCAGGAGGCAGAGAAGGCGGCACGGGATGCCGCACAGCGTGTAGAGCAGCAAGCCCAGGCCAAGATTGCAGAAGCAAAGGAAGCAGAGGAACGGGCTAAGCGTCAAGCCGCTGAAGCAGAAGCAAGAGCTAAAGCTGAATACGAACAGAAAGAACTTCAAAGACTTGCTGAGGAACAACGGATACGTGATGAAGAGGCGGATAGGCAGGCAAACGTGAACCATCAAATGAAAATAAATAATAAGGCTTGGAATGATATATGTATTGTCAATCATCTATCAGAAGATAAAGGCTTGGAGATAATCAAGTCCATCATCAAAGGCCAAATTAGAAACGTTAACATCCAGTATTAGGAAAATGAAATGAGCTTACAACAATTAACATTTAACCCAGGTACTAAAATGCCGTTAACACTTCAACTGATTAGTTTTGAACCATACAAACTTGGAAAGTATGGTGCCTACACCAAGGCAATCTTATCTGACGGTCAGACGTCTGAGCGGGTACTGATAAACGCTGGTAACAAAAACATCCAATTACAACAGAATCAATGTGGATTATATTTACCTTTTTTCATTATTAGTAAGCAGAACGGTAAATATGTAAACCTGTCAGGATATTGGATTAATGACAGTACACCTGCTCAACAACCGCAAGTACAGCATCCAGCACCGCCTCAGCCTCAGCAGCCTCAGCAGCAGCCTATTATAGATAACAAGCAATTGAGTATTGAAGTTCAGTGTGCCGCTAAATTGGCGAATGCATTGTTTATTGATGGTAAAATTAATTCAAATCAAACTGAAGAAACTACATACTACTGGGCTAAAGTAATTGCCGACGTTAAACAGTTCATATCAACGGGCACCAAACCACCAGCACACAGTAATTTAGCCCCTCCTTACAATCAGCAACATGATATTGCGCCAGCTACTGCGCCAGCTACTGCGCCGGCTACTGCGCCAGCTACTGTGACAGAGTTCAATCCGCAAGTTAACAATAATGGCGTTGATATCCCTGAAGATGAAATACCATTCTAGTATTAATAGATGCAGAATAACCATTACATAAGATGGCTAAGATTATGCAAGCTCTACCCAAAACAGACTAGCATGGTCTTAGCTATCCACAACAGGACATTTAAATGGAAACCTAAAAAGAGAATTCCATTTAAGGAGGTACTGAAATGGGCGAAGTGATTGATATTCAGAAAAAGATAGAGCAAAACATAATGCTCATCCAGAAGGAAAGACCAAAGCTAGATATCCTTGCCCGTGAGAAAGCCGTATATGCCGCTAATTACGATAAAGCGATTGCAGTGACCATTATGAAGCTAAACAATGGAAAGGCCTTAGAACTGGACGGAGAGACTGTTAAGGACCCCGCTAAGAGTATCATGGAGAAGATCGCAAAAGGTATCTGTTATCAGGAACGTCTCGATATGGATGTAGCCGAGGCAAACTACAAAAGCCAGGTTTTGAAATTGGATGCAGTCAAGGCCGTTCTCAATGGATGGCAAAGCGTCAACAGACATTTGGATATAGCATGAAGAAACTATCAAGAAAAGGTGCTATCAGAAAGCTTGATTCTCTGTGTAGGGACATAATCTGGTATAGAGACAAAAACAAATGCAGGAAATGTTGTAAACCAATGGAGCGAGGTTATGGTGATGTTCATCATATCGTTCCAAAGAAGAGGGGTTATCACGTTCGTTGGGAATTAAACAATCTGATTCTTCTTTGCCCAGGATGCCACTTCTGGTTTCATAAAGACCCCTTCGCTATTGATTGGCTTCGCGACGTTGATCCGGACATAGTGGATGTAATATCTGAGCTTAATAGACAACAGACACAAAGCTATAAACAGCAAGACTTAATTGACTTAATTACAACATTAGAAAAGGTAAAGGAGTTGACATGTATTTAATCATTGATTGTGAAACATCGGGTTTGTATAACTACAGCCTACCAGCAGACCACGAAAGCCAACCACATGTAGCATCAGTAGCCATGCTGCACGTAACAAGAGATTTTAAATGTGTAGACGCACATTACAGCCTCATATTCCCTAATGGATGGCGCATGGAAGAAGGCGCAACAAAGTGCAATGGATTGACCGATGAATTGCTAATGAACTATGGTAAAGATATCACAAAGTCTTTAATCTATTATAGAAGAAAAATACTTATGGGGTTGACAGTTGTTAGCTATAACGCACAATTCGATTGTAAAGGTATGCGTTCAGAGTTTCGTCGGGTTGGGAAGAGTGATTTGTTCGATCTAACAAAAAATATTTGTATGATGCGGCTTTATACTGATATCTGCAAGATCCCGTTCAAAAACAACCGGCCGGCAAAAGACGGTAGAATGTATAAATGGCCTAAGCTGACGGAAGCTTGCAAATCGGCTGATATTCCATTCGTTGAAACACACAACGCTTTGGCAGATTGTATGCCAGTTCTGGAACTGATGAAACGCTATGAAGAGCTATCTGGTAAACCTTTACCTAAAGGCGAGGTCCATCGACACCCAAACCATGAAGAAAAAAAACAAAGGCACGGGAGCCGCAGGCGTAGTTGAAGCCAAGGACAAGGCTTAATGTAATGTCACTACCAAGGACGACAATCAGCCCACGGATGGGCTTAAGGAGCGAAACAAATGTTGAACCACATCCAATCATTTAAAGAATGGTCTGAAACACCTAGAGGACGTGAGGCGTGTGACCTTGGCCCATTTAAGGCTCTACCTAAGAAACATATTCCTTTTGTACTAGCTCGCATAGAAGAGGCTTATGAGGCTGGCTGTACGGCCGTACAGGTGACGCTTGTTAAAGAAGAGCGCCTACTTACTCCACCTGATGAAGTGACTGATAAACAAGATTAGTGATTTGTTGGTCTAAGAAGTGCCCCCATGATTCCCTCTCTGTTTTGCCTCCTTTGGCAGATAGTTGGATAGGGGTGGCTGAACCGGGCGGTTAAGCGGACTTCGACCCCCCTTGACCGTCCGGTATTTATTGACAGGGGATAAATATGGATGTAATTAGAGTAAATAAAACAAGAATATTCAAATGTGGATATGAATTGCGATATGAACTTGTTGAAGATCCTGGCAATGATGAGCCATTAAATATGGTTAATGCATATAACCCAAACGGGGATTATATAGGGAACTCCAAGGTGGCATATAACCTTGTGTATAAACGCGGGATTCAGCCAATAATATCCAAACCAAATCATACCGTTTGCTCAATAGGTTATTCTATAAAAGATGGAAAGTGGTATGGATGGAGCCATCGAGCCATATATGGGTTCAAGATTGGTTCTACTTGCAAGATTGGGGATTGCCACTACATGCCGAGCAATGCAAGCCATTTACGAGCTGATTGTGTGCGGTTTTGGCATAATGAACAACAAGAGTGGACACGTTCCAGATGGGAAACCAGGGAAGGGATCAAGGGCATTTATGTCTATTGGAAGTATGGGCATGATACAAAGAATAAAGAATGTCGAGGGCAAATACATGGTGCGTTCTGCCCGTATCCAGAACAATGGGGACGGGGTGAATGGGTAGCAAAAACAACTGCCGACGCCAAGCAAATGGCTATCGATTTTGCAGATGGTATAAGTTAAACGGGGAAAATATGAAAATTTGCAAGATCAACAATTGCGAAAAGGAAGTGTACCTTAAAGGCTTCACCTTATGCAGACGTCATTTCCATGTATACGCACAAATAAGGAACATCTTTCAAAAGGTAAGAATGTGCCAGTGGAGACATCGACACAAACGGTGTGCTTGCTATAAATAATTGACTTGACAGTATTGCGATACCTGGTAGTCTTTGCTTTATGCTAAAAATAGATCAATCAATTCAATTTATCTCAAAATCCATGCAGGGCTGGTCCATGGGCGTGATTTCCCTTAGCATCCGGTCCTGTGTGGTTGTTTTATGAGGTATTATCATGTACGCGAAAATATTTCAATCAATGTATACCGGGTCAATGTACGGTGCGGGTCCGGTGGTATTTTCGACATGGACATGGGTCTTATCACACTGTGATTCTGAGGGGTATGTTGAAATAAATCCAAAGATGTTAGCTCCAATTATTGGTTGCGAAGAGAATGAAATTGTTAAGGCTCTCGACTACCTTAAGGCCACTGATGATCAATCAAGAACGCCAGATATGGAAGGTAGAAGATTAGAAAAAATTGGCTCTTTTCTGTATCTAGTGGTTAACTATGGAAAATATAGATTTCAAACTAAGTGAGGCTATTATGAACGGATGGATCAAGCTTCACAGAAAGATAATTGACTGGGAATGGTACACAAAACCTAACACAGCCCACCTATTTATTCACCTAATAATGTCTGCCCAGACTGAACCAAAAACATTTCGAGGCGTCCATCTTAAACGTGGTCAATTGATGACTGGAAGACAGAGTTTAACAGCTCAAACAGGTCTTACAGAGCGAGAAATTAGGACTGCTTTAAGCCATTTAATAGAGACAAACGACATCGTACGCCAAGCGACCAACCACTATTCAATCATAACTATAGTAAATTACGAGGCTTATCAAGAAAATCCTAATGACAGCGGCCATCAAAGCGGCCATCAAAGCGGCCATCAAAGCGACCACATACAAGAAGAGAAGAAGAGAAGAAGAAAGAAAACTACTAATGGGGGGTTCAAAAAACCAACCCCCATGGAAGTATTTGAGTATGGAAAAACCATTGACTTCGATATTGACGGTCAAGCATTTTGCGACTTCTATGAGTCCAAGGGTTGGATGATTGGCAAAAACAAAATGAAGAACTGGAAAGCAGCCGTAAGAACATGGAAGCGCACCAGGAACCAGCAACCAAAGCCTGAACCCGAATGCAAGCCAGCAGATCCCAATGATCTTGATGACCTTTTCGCTGATCTTACTGACAATTGGATAGACCCTGATACGCTATGAACGACTACCAAACCAACAGAACGCTCGATGAATTGAAAACACGCTGGCGACAAGAAAAAAAATCCCAAAAGGAAATAGATCGTTTGGCCTGGTCATTCGAGAAAAACGGGGGCTGCAGCGCGGCCGGCAAGCTCAAGGCCAGGTTCGATGACATCATTTCAGGCAAAATCTATAACGTTCCCTGGCCATGGCATCAGACAACCAAGCTAGTACCTTCTCTGTTGCCTGGTAAGCTCATTGTGTTTGCTGGTAGCCCTGGGGCATCCAAGAGTTTTACCGTCCTTCAGATGATAAGCTACTGGACTAAAATCGACGTACAGTGTTCGGTGTATTCCCTGGAAGGAACCAAACCGGAGCACCTGCAACGCCTTATTGCTCAGCTTGAAGGTCAGAGCGAATTACTTGACCTTGAATGGGTAAAACGAAATCCTGATGTTGTGCAGGAGGCATACATCCGCAATAAAGAATGGATTGACCTTGTTGGTGAACGCATTCAGATCGGAAAGATTGGGAATACGAACTATTTCGATATACTAAATTACCTAGACAATCGCGGGAAAGCAGGTGATCGCGTTGTCGTTGTTGATCCGGTTACCGCTGCTGACCCAGACGGTAACATATGGGAGAAAGACAGGGAGCTTGTAACGTGTTCGCATTCTATCGCTAAAAATTACGGTATGAGCGTGATATTTGTAACACATCCGGTCAAGCGAGACTCAGATCCCTCTCTAGAGGCCCTGGCAGGCGGCTCAGCCTTCCAAAGACATGTGCAGTGCGTATTATGGCTCAAAGCGATTAAGGCCAAAGAGCACACTGTCAAGACGTCATGCGGCAGAGTTGACGCTACATTCAACAGGAAAATATATTTCCTAAAGGTAACTGATGGAAGAGGCCAGGGTATGATAATGGGTTTTAACTTCAGTCATGAGTTATTGCTGGCCGAACAGGGAGTGATTGTAAGGGATGACTAAAAAGTAATGATAAATTAAGTAATATATTTAAAACTGTTAAAGGAATATGGTAAATCTCCTAGAAACGCCTGTGATTCGATATAAGCGGTTCTTATTTGAACCCATACCATAGGTTAAATTTCTTGAGATCGTCGATCCTAGGCACCTTCTTGGCGGTTTTTTTGGGGTCTGTGGAGCTGTTTAGCTGAACAATTAATTATAAAGGAGAAATTTCATGGTAGTAAGAACATTAGACAAGGCGGTAAAGATAGCGAGTAGAACTGTACCTGTAGGCTGGATGATAACAGTAAATATTTGCTGTTGTGAAGATGTATGGGTCGAATTAATCAACCCAGATGAAGTATCGGTTGAGATTGACCCATTGGATATGGATATAGCGGAGCAGGTCATGGAAGCGATTAACGAAGCTGTAAGAAAAAATGCAAGCGACGCTATAGATATGCCAGATGAAAGTTAACGAATAGCAAAAGGAAATGATAAAATGATTATTAAAATCAAGAGGTATTCTTCTAGTTTTGTTATTTTTGAAGGCGAATACGATAATATATTAAGTGCTGTTTTAGACGCACGTAAAAACGGTGCATACCTTGGTGGTGCAGACCTTGGTGGTGCAGACCTTCGCGGTGCAGACCTTCGCGGTGCAGACCTTCGCGG
>CAYMPA010000067.1:0-6942 GCA_964392105.1 uncultured Enterobacteriaceae bacterium | reverse complement strand
GGTGCAGACCTTCGCGGTGCAGACCTTCGCGGTGCAGACCTTCGCGGTGCATACCTTCGCGGTGCAGACCTTCGCGGTGCATACCTTCGCGGTGCATACCTTGGTGGTGCACACGTTGGTGGTGCACACGTTGGTGGTGCACACGTTGGTGGTGCACACGTTGGTGGTGCAATAATATCATCAGATATTGATATAAAATTAATTCCTCATCAGATTATTACTGACAAATACTATGTAATTATTTGGGATCAACATATAAAAATCGGCTGCGAGTTTCATGAAATGGATGATTGGTTTAGTTTTGACGATAAAACTATTATCGCTATGGATGGCAAAGATGCATTACGTTGGTGGAACATTTGGAAAGAACCAATCAAACAGATATGTATCAATACAGGTCGCTATAAAGGGATATAACCATTATTTTAGATGAGGTGATATTATCAAAAATACAAAAGACTTCTGTTACGATTCATGGTGCCGTAACAACGGAGTGGAGCCGCTTACCCCTATTGAAAGAGCTATGGGAAATGGTAAACATTTGGAACGGTTTAGGCGTCTAATGAAACAACACATGAATGTTGGTTATTTTAGGTATGGCTCTGTCCAGAAATATAGGGGAAGCACAATTGACTTCATAGACAATATTTTTACTTGTATTAACGATTATTATGCCACTGGAAATATCGAGCATCTAATTGATGTAGCCAACTGGGCAGGTATCGCTTTTGTCTATGACAACCATTACAACAAACATTACACTGTGACAAACAAGGAAAGGGAATAACTCATGACTAATTATCCATTCGAAAATTGTGAAGTATGCGGAGAATTGAAATCAAAAAATATCCTACTTGATAACATTGACGGTGCATGGGTTTGTAAAAGTTATGGTGAACAAGATAGTGAGTGTAAAAGAACTTTTTTGGAAAATAAAACGATAAATAACAAAGATGATATTCAACAAGACAAGGCCATATAGACACGGCAATAAACGCGGATGACTAATGGGTTACAAATCCATACAAAAAAAAGGAACACCATGCAAGTTTATGACCCAATAATACTAGATGTTGACGACTCAGAGGCACTGCAAAAGCGGGTTTGGGACGAATGTCATAGATGTTCTGATGTGTTAGCAAAGACGGGCAGTATGATGGCAGCGGCAGGAGCCGACCCTGGTTTGGTAGCTTGTCCAAAGTGTGGGGCAGATCATTGGTCCATCGGAGCAAAACACAAATGCACACAGTGTGGTTTTGTGTATCTGACTGACTGGTGGCCAATGCTCAGTTTGGGTAAGCAGGCTGGCGACCGACATGACCCCTGGCAAAAACGCATGTCTCATCCCGTTTACAGTTGGGCTTACAACAATGCGGACAACCCAGACGTGTTTATTGACCTGAGCATTAGCGGGAAAGAGTTACGACGGGAACTGCCTTGGGATGAGATATTGAAGGGTATTCAGCCATGAGCAATGGGTTACAAATCTTACAGGAAAGGGTTTAATTATGAAAACGGTTGAATTAACTGACGAAGTATGGCAAGAAGAGCCGGTAGGTTGGTTAGTGTTCTCGTATGACCAAGACGAATTTGAATACAAATTATTTTGCATACTAGAAGACGCTAAGGAATTCGCCTGGCTGCAAATAGAAGAATCAGAAGAAGAAAACTGGCCTATATATCCGTTATGGGCAAGTAAGCCAGAGTAAACATAATAACATAAATTGATAATCAATCGATAAGGAAGAAATACAATGAATTGGCGAATAGTAAAAATGTCGGGTAAATGGTATGCGTATCCCTACGATGAATTGCGGTACGAAGTCTATGCAATCAATTCATTTATAGAGCAAGGATATGTTGTTTGTCTGTGTGACGATTTGGGCACATTTGCGGCGGAACTGGGTATTGATGAGACCGAAATTATAGATATATCTGATGATGATGTTTGAGGACTAATTAGTATGTGGATACCCACAGAGACAGAAGAAATCTTCATCAATCTAATCATGTCAATGTGTACTGACTGTCTGATGGGGCAGGGTACAGCCGACAAGAAGGCATTTGTGTCGCATCTGGAAATGATGGCGGCCGATATAGGGCGGCTATCGACTAATCGAGAACCTCCGGATGTGCTGGAAGATAAATAGGAGTAATGATATGAACGTACAACCGTTAATTGATTTTGTTATGATCTTAGCTAGATGTCCATGCTGTGATGAATATGAAGAATGCCATCCAGCATGTACGATAAAAGAAGATTCTGGTGAAAATGAACAATACTTATTAATGTGTTTTGCAAGACAAGCACTAAAAGACACCCAAAGATGAATCAGTCAACAAAATCGCATAAGTGTATACACTTGAATTGTAGTGAACCTTCTGTCCCTCATTCTCGTTTTTGTTATAATCACCGCATACCTGGCTTTTTTGTGGCTGATGAAATCATAGAACAGAACAGATTTTTCAGGTTACAGAAGATAAGAAGCTTTAAAAGAGACATAAATGATTCATAATTATTTTAAACTAGTTAAATGGAATGGATAATGCGAAAGGTGGCATCGCTATTTGTAATGAAAGATAGCATCTATAAGTCATTACCAGGTGTCGATTGTTATGACGCTGATCGTGATGCTTTAACGTTTATTGATGGATGTCCTGTTATTGCTCATCCTCCATGTCGGCTGTGGGGAACCTTGCGACATTTTAGTACCACTCCCAAAGAAGAAAAGGAACTTGCTTTATGGGCCATTAAAAAGGTGAGGATGTGCGGGGGCGTACTTGAACACCCAGCTTATAGCTCTCTATGGCATGGCGGAAGATTGCCAATTCCGGATGGATTTCCAGATATGTACGGTGGCTATACAATACAGGTTGATCAATTCCATTGGGGTCATAAAGCTAAAAAATCTACATGGCTATATATATGCGGGTGTCCCAGAAGGAATCTTCCAACCATGCCGCATAGAGACGGAAAACCAACGCATGTCATAGCTTCTAATGCAAAAAGAGTAAAACTGGGTAACCTTAAACATGCCAAAAAAAAGGATAAAATGCATACACCTATTGAATTTGCAAAATGGCTTGTGGAAATAGCGAGGCGAACTAATACGTAAAAAGAAAACATACGGCTATAGGGAATGTAAGAAGTGTAAATCTCAGTACTGGTTTAGGGAGATAGATCCTCTTTATGGCTTACCAATGAATCCCGAGCTTTGCCCGGAATGTGCAGATAAGGATGATGGAGAGATTGATGGAGAAATAGATCTAAGAGACGATGAATATTGTTTCGGCCAACAAATGAATCTTTTTAAGGAATGAAAATAATGAAACGCAAGACATTATTATTCACGATCGTATGCTTATTACTTATGGTATCGCCGGCCGGTTCAACCATTTTTGTAATAGTATCACAACCCGTATATGAATTCTTTCAAGAGCCAGGATCAACCAGTTATTACTGGGGGGATGTCCATGGAGATCCATGCAGCCCCTACCCGATAACTGTCGATATCAATGTTCCTATTGATTCGTTTATCGAGATAGACCCAAACACAGGGACATCGGGTTATGTTTCAAATCCGGACCCTAACTACATCCTTCGAGACGATACGCCAAACGATCCTAACGATTACTATCTATGGGGGTTCAAGTTTACTATGCCAAAGAAGCCATCAATCATCCCATACGATGTGCAGGTAAAAGCGTCAAAGTCAGACTCATTGAATGAGTTCGGTGAAACAAAGATTATCAGGATTAGACCTTTAAAGAAACCTATCTTCCCATTTGTTGGATGTAGAAGTGTTGACTAATTTAGAAAGGATTACCATGTTAAGCATAAAATGCCCTAAGTGTGGTTTTTTGAATAAAGACCTTGGAGAAGTGTTACCAGATACAGCCTGTGAGGACGCTGTGATTTGGTGTGAGCACTGTGGACATGAATTTAAGATAGGGTGGTATGCAGTTATTGAATTGAGATAGACCCCCATGGCCAGTAAACCTAAATAGCATCCCATAGCCCACGGTGACCTTGGATTGCCAACTACAGGACAATGACTAACCTATTAGTACATTACACCGTGGGTTTATTTTAAATATATTTATTCAGTACTATCAATCGCAGTAGGTTTCAATACTATCTGTCTTAGTCTTTCCATTTGAACGTGATTTATAGCAGCTATAGCC
The DNA here is from genome assembly GCA_964392105.1 of uncultured Enterobacteriaceae bacterium. GTDB lineage: Bacteria > Pseudomonadota > Gammaproteobacteria > Eutrophobiales > Eutrophobiaceae > UBA7359. Next base: position 2,757 of record CAYMPA010000067.1, on the reverse strand, counting down.
AATCCAAATAGTCCTAATAACATAGCAATAATTAGTTTCTGTAAGATAGGACGTGTAAAGGCCAGACTATTGTCATGTTGTTTCTTGAACATTTCAAGATCATGTATCCGCTGTTTATATCCAGGGGTTCCATTACCCCTTACCTCACACTGTAGTTCTACGATAGATTTTTCTCTAGCTTTACACCTTTCTTTTAACGTGGCTTGTAATGACGCCTGGCCTGTGATCACTTCACCAACAAGCCGCTTTAGATCAACCAATTCCTCTTTGATATCATTATCGTTCACGACACCTCCTAATGATCTTTCTATTAATCTGTTTGATCTCCCACGGCCGAACCATCGCTATTCTGCGTAGGTGCCGAGCTATGCATCTTCAATGTCCCATCATCCTCAACAAATATGTACCATGCAGTACCGTTTGGACTGTGGACTTTCATATAGCCAGGTGTGTTGCCCCCGGAACCCTCCCATAAGGTAATGTTCCCTCTAGAACTTCCATCAGCTCCAAACAAGGCGCTACCCTCAATATAAGCATCTCCATCTACCTCTAGGTCATCTTGAATACCTACGTCACCAAGAGAGCCATCGATCTGAGTTCGTGAAAACCCATTTACATCAATATGTGCGTTTGCAGCGTATGCAGGATCACCTAATTTTAGTTTTCCATTTCCATTTATTCCACCTAAATTCCCTGTTGAATTACCCCAAAATAATGTTCCGGAACTACTTGGTGTCGCTTGCAACGTCATATAAGCCGAGCCACCTGCTGCATTAAGCTTTAGTGACTCTAATTGGAATTGTGTTGTATCATCTATTCCTGATACACTACCAAAATCACCATTCCAATCACTGATATCTGCTATTCCTGAAGTGAAACTCGTTACTGAAGATCCGCTAACACCATAACATTGACCTCGCAAAGTATTTGCCGTAGTCTTAAATACTTTGCCGCACCTGGCAATCTCTGCACCATATACACGGATTTGTGTACTGTAATCAGAATCAATAAAAGAGGAATCTGAATCGACAGTAGTGCCTGTCCCTTGAAACTGCCCACCAAGAACGGTAATGGGGCAAGTGTATCCTGTAGCACCAGTCCCATCATGGCCAACCCGAGCTAACATAGGATACGCCCCTCCCGTGGCAGAAATCGGATTATCTTCAGTATAGCACATTGTAAACGAAGTAGTCCCACATTCCTGCCAAACGTTTACACCGGAATATTTATTTGATTCAAATTTAGTCTGCAAGAATGTTGTGTCGAGCGCCTTTTTCATAAGGCATCCATATAAGCCACCGGTTAGATAGCAATTATTTATCTGTGTTGTTGTGTTAACAGAGTTGGAATCTGCACCGCCCTGTAAAACAATCCCATACTCACCATAAGCGGTATAGTTTTGGGTATTAGTTTTTTCTATAACATTATTAACGCCGCCACCTATAACAATCCCCTCATCAAAGTTGTATATCCAGCAACTCTCGATAAGACTATTAATTGGCCTGGTTGTCCAACTTATAGCCGTACCACATGTCCCATCAGATTGGCCAATCATAGCTAGATTCTTAATGGCCATGCTATAGCAAAAAGTCTGTCCATTGTTTTCTAATTCAAACAAATTAGCATCTGCTGAAGTTGGATCGTGAGTGATTCGCGTCTTCCATGACTGCCGTGAGTCCGTGTTATTTGATAGTCCATTTCCTTTGATACTGATATTGCTGTACATAGTAAGAGTACCTTTTACCATGTAATCACCAATTGGCAAATAAACTACACCCCCACCTGCATCATTTGCATCATTAATAGCCGATTGGATAGCTATCGTATCATCCGTAACTCCATCACCCACGGCCCCATATACGGTATCAGTAACAACATATTGGTTGTCTCTGTTCAGATGACTCAGAGCTGTGGCCTGGGTAGTAGATCCAGCCAGGGTTGCCCCGAATGTTCCATGTGCCGTTACCTCTGTCGTCCCTGCCGCAGATGTGAGATTACCAGATACATCCCAATAAGGATAAGAAGAGGCCCGGTCAACACTGTTCTCAGCCAGGGTCGTGCTTGATTCAGTAGCTGGGATATGCAAAGACCGGTCCCACTGCTCTTGAAGCTCTTGTATGAGCCTGGTCAACTTGTCGTAGGCTGATTCAAGGTTCTCAAGGCGCAATAAGCCAGAATCGTCCAAGTCGGTCTGCTGGCTCTGTGGACTTTCCCTCATGATTGTAATGGAATATGACGAAGAATAGGTTGCCGTTGTCGTTACCGTAAAGCCTGAGCTATAGTCATTGTTGGTAGCCGATATGACATAGTCTGTAGTTTCACTCAGAGTTGTAGGAACCTGGGTGTCAACGACCTTTAGAATAACAACCGCATCCGACGTGTTAACAATAGGCCAGCTTACTGAGAAAGCCGTAGAAGATCCGTTACCTGTATAGGTTACCGGTGCGTAATTGTCGGCCGTAGTTGCGAAGGTGCAGGTAGCTAATGCCATTATTAATGCAATGCTTAGTCGTTTCATTCTAAAGCTCCTATTTGAATCATTGTTTTCAATACTTCATTTGTGACAAGTCCGCTTTCTCTTAGATCTTCCATGGGTACCCCTTGAGATAGTTTATGCTGTGCAGCCTCGGCCCTTGCTGTATTCTGGGCAGCCGATACAAGCTTGTCTATTTTTTTCTCTTTTATCTGGTCCGCAGACAAAACCAAACCTCCCTCCTGGAACTCGCGCTTTATATCTTTGTATGTCTATTCTCTGGC
>CAYMPA010000066.1:0-15105 GCA_964392105.1 uncultured Enterobacteriaceae bacterium | reverse complement strand
TGAAGCAAGGGAACAACGTCATGAATTTATGACGGTTGAACATCTCTTGCTCGCCTTACTTGATAATCTATCCGCAACAACCGTACTCAAAGCTTGTGGTGCCAACCTGAATAGTCTTCACAGCGATTTGATCAAGTTTATACAAGAAAATTCTCCCATTATTGATGACAGTGATGATCGAGATACACAACCGACACTGGGATTTCAACGAGTATTACAACGTGCGGTTTTTCATGTGCAGTCATCAGGCAAAAAAGAAGTGACCGGCGCGAATGTTCTGGTCGCAATCTTTGGCGAACGTGAATCTCATGCGGCCTATTTTTTAAGCCAACAAAATGTTGCCCGACTTGATGTCGTTAATTATATCTCTCATGGCATTGCCAAGATAAATGAAGACAATGAAAACGAAGACAACATTAATGAAATAGAAGAAGAGTCTCGTCAAGACGAAGCCGGGACTAGCCCACTGGATGCCTATGCAGTCAACCTCAATGAAGAAGCCATGCAAGGCAAGATTGATCCATTAATTGGCAGACAAATCGAAATCCAACGAACAATCCAGATACTTTGCCGTCGACGCAAGAACAACCCGTTATATGTAGGCGAAGCAGGTGTAGGTAAAACAGCAATTGCTGAAGGCCTGGCAAAATTAATTGTTGATGGTGATATACCTGATGTATTAATGGATAGTGTGATCTATGCACTTGATCTGGGTGGTTTACTGGCCGGCACAAAATACCGTGGTGATTTTGAAAAACGGTTAAAAGGTGTTATCGCTCAATTAAAAAAACAAACCGGATCAATACTATTTATTGATGAAATCCATACGATTATCGGTGCGGGTGCCGCTTCTGGCGGTGTAATGGATGCATCTAATATCATTAAACCTGTGTTAGCGTCGGGCGAATTAAAATGCATCGGTTCTACTACCTATCAGGAATATCGCGGTATTTTTGAAAAAGACCGTGCATTGGCAAGACGCTTTCAAAAGATTGATGTCACCGAACCCTCCATTGATGAAACCATAAAAATTCTTCAGGGTTTAAAAACACGCTTTGAAGAACATCATCAAATCAGATACACACACCAGGCATTACGTACCGCTGCTGAACTCACAGAACGTTACATTAATGATCGACATTTACCTGACAAGGCCATAGATGTAATCGATGAAGCTGGAGCAGCGCAACAATTATTACCACCATCTAAACGAAAGAAAACAGTAGGTGTAAATGATATTGAAAATATCGTCGCCAAGATGGCACGTATTCCTGCCAAAACAGTTACTACATCAGATAAAGATGTTATCAAAAAGATTGAACGTAATCTCAAGATGGTCGTGTTTGGTCAGGATGAAGCAATCGGTACATTGTCGAATGCGATCAAGATGTCACGTTCCGGTTTAGGTAGTCCGCAAAAACCGATTGGTAACTTTTTATTTGCAGGGCCTACTGGTGTCGGCAAAACTGAAGTTACCAGACAACTTGCCATACATATGGGTGTCGAGTTGGTACGCTTCGATATGTCTGAATATATGGAACGGCATACGGTTTCAAGGTTGATCGGTGCTCCTCCGGGATACGTGGGGTTTGATCAAGGTGGTTTGCTTACTGATGCAATTAACAAACAGCCGCATTGCGTACTCTTGCTTGATGAAATGGAAAAGGCACATCCTGATGTGTTTAACCTGATGTTACAGATATTTGATCATGGTGCATTAACCGATACCAATGGTCGTAAATCTGATTTTCGTAACGTTATTATAGTAATGACTACAAATGCAGGCGCCGAACGAATGAGTCGGGCTTCAGTTGGCTTTACAACCCAGGACCATAGTGGCGATGCCATGGAAAGCATTAAACAAATATTTAATCCTGAATTTCGCAATCGTCTGGATGCAATCATCCAGTTCAAATCACTTGATATAGGAACTATCTCTAATGTTGTTGATAAATTCCTGATTGAACTCGAAGCACAACTCGATGAAAAGAAAGTAACCGTTGAAGTAACAGAAGATGCCCGTGAGTGGCTCGCAATAAATGGTTACGACAAGATAATGGGTGCCCGGCCCATGTCTCGATTAATCCAGGAAAAGGTTAAACGACCATTGGCAGAAGAACTCCTGTTTGGCAAGCTTGAGCATGGTGGACATGTTGTAGTGTCACTGGAGAATAATGAGATTAAAGTTGATGTCAAAGAAGAAGAATTAGAAGGCGCGCTGTAACAGGCGTGAAAGGTTAAACGTGAAAAGTGAAAGGCAGTGAAAACCAAGTACTAACCCAAAGGAAAGAAACGTTCTACCACTATAACTAATCACGCTTTTTCACACTTCACCCTTCCCGTTTCACATTGAGCTGTTTTATCAAGGCTTTCGAGTTGCGTTGATAATTATAAATTTCCTGCCGTTTTACAGGTAAGGAACTGATATCGGTTTCGGTAAAACCTCTTTCAATAAACCAGTGTTCCGTTTGGGTGGTTAGTACCAATAGCATTGTTGCACCATTCTTGGCTGCAACTGACTCAATGAATTTATACAACATGTCACCCTTGGACTGGTTTTGATAGTCTGGGTGTACTGACATGCATGCCAGTTCCATAAGGTTGTTTTCAGGGTAATCATGTAATGCTGCACACGCAATGACAGCACCATCCCGAACCAGAACAATATAGTCATCAATATCAACTTCAATCTTTTCTCGTGAGCGTTTAACAAGTACGCCTTGCTGCTCTAGTGGTTCAATTAACTCAAGGATACCCCCTATATCATTAACAGTTGCCTGATGGATTGTATCAAAAGGTGTGCCGCTCAATAGTGTACCAACACCATCACGACTAAAGAGTTCTTGCAAAATACCGCTATCAATTTTTTGATCAATATAATGAATACGATTAACACCCGCTTCGCATGCCTTGATACCTTGTGCTAATGCGGTAGATGGTGTCTCATCAATATTGTCTGCTTTTACAGGACCAAGTTTTGCTCTTGCTTGCTCACAGGTTATTTGTCTTATTATTTCTCCCTTATCATTTTTCAATACTGGAGCGTTATTGAGCATAATAAGTTTATCAGCAGACAGATCGATGGCGACTTGAGCAGCGACTTCAATAGAACTCAGGTTAAAGACTTCACCTGTCACTGAATATCCAAGGGGTGGTATAAGAACTATTTCGCCGGCTTCAAGCCGGGCATTAATAATTTCTTTTTCTATATTTCTTACTCTTCCAGTTAAATCAAGATCAACACCATTAACCACACCATAAGGTCTTCCTGTTAAATAATTACCTGATGCAACCTTGACTGAGGATTCTGCCATCGGTGAGTTGGGTAAACCCATCGATAATAATGCTTCGATCTGGATTTTTATATCGCCGACTGCTTGTTTAACACTGCTGATTGAAGTCTCATCAGTAACGCGTAATGCACCATTATATTGTGGCGTAATATTTCTTTCTTTTAATAATTCATCTATCTGGGGTCTCGCACCAAAAACAATGACAAGTTTTATTGCCAGGCTGTTAAGTAATGCAAGATCATGTATTAAATGAGTAAAATTTTCAGACGCGATGACATCACCACCAATTTGCAGAACAAACGTCCTGCCATGGTGTGCATGAATGTATGGTGCTGCACATCTAAACACATCAACAAAAGAATGTTTATCTTCCATTACCTTACCTCACAAAAATGAATAAGCATGTTTGACAAGATTTTTATCATCGGTTCAATTCTGTCTATCTGTAAATACTCATTTGGCTGGTGAGCGACATCAATATCGCCCGGCCCCATAACAACCGTGTCAATTCCCATTCCATTATAGAAAGGACCTTCGGTTACAAATGCAACAGAACCTGATTCAGTCTCACTATATTCTTCACTGACCTTAATAATATTACTTTCCGTTGAAGTCTGCATCGCAGGTATACCATCAAATATTGTATTGAAACTAACTTCCAGATCAGTACCTGCTAACGCATCTTTCACTTTATTACGTAGGGTCGACTGTGTTTCATCAAGACCCATACCAGGTAATATTCGAATATCCATAGATAACTCGCAGTTGGCACAAATTCGGTTTGGACTATCCCCGCCATGTATTCGACCAAAATTCATTGTCGGAATTGGGATGGCAAAATCCGGATTTTTGTTGTTTGTTTGTAATTCATCCCGCCACTGCTTCAAAGAATTAATAACTGTATTCATCCCTTCTAGTGCACTATTCCCCAACCTGGGGTTACTTGAATGACCGGAACACCCCTGAATCTTGAACTCCTCAATGATGATCCCTTTATGCATATGTATTGGTTTAAGCCCTGTCGGCTCACCAATAAGGCAATATCGGCCAAGGGAACGTCCATCTGTCTGAATTGCACGCACACCAGACATGGTGCTCTCTTCATCGGCTGTCGCAACAACATAAATCGGCTTTTTGAAATTCTTATCATCCAGTCTTTCCAATGTTTCAAAAACAATCGGAAAAAAACTTTTCATGTCCGCCGTACCTAATCCATAGTAACAATCGTTTTGCCTGGTCAATGTAAATGGGTCGGTTTTCCAGCCATTTACATCATAAGGAACCGTATCAGTGTGACCAGACAAAACCAGGCCGTCCTCGCCCTTGTCATGGGCCTGGCCTCGACTCGCAATGAGATTACATTTTTCCGGCTTGTCACTGACCGGCATAATCTCGCAGGCAAATCCAAGTGCTTCCAGCCAATTTGCGAGTGCATCAATAACCCCACGGTTACTTTGATCGTGTTCCGGATCAATACTGCTCACAGAGGGCAAGCGAATTAATTCCGCAAAGCAGTCTTCGAATTCAGGTGTTTTTCTCATGCAGGCTAATCTTCTTTTTTTAATTTTTTAATGACACTGACAATTGCTTATGGCTCATGTATTCTAACGCACCTTTTTAACGCATAGCGAATTCATTATAGGGCACAGGTAAACTGCAAATGAGCAACAAATTGAATAAATACAGTTCACGTATCACTGGACCAAAATCCCAGGGGGCATCACAAGCGATGCTTTATGGCACAGGCATGACTGAAGAAGACATGTCTAAAGCGCAAGTAGGTATTTCAAGTGTCTGGTATGAAGGTAATACCTGTAACATGCACTTGCTCGACCTGGCAGAGAAAGTAAAAGAAGGTGTAATCGCAGCCGATCTGGTCGGACTGCGTTTTAATACGATCGGTGTCAGTGATGGTATCTCAATGGGAACAGATGGTATGAGTTTCTCTTTGCAATCACGTGATCTGATTGCCGACTCGATTGAAACGGTCATGTCTGCACATTGGTATGACGCAAATATTTCCTTGCCCGGTTGTGATAAAAATATGCCCGGTTGTTTAATCGCAATGGGGCGACTCAATCGACCTTCACTAATGATCTATGGTGGAACCATCAAACCCGGACATTGTGATGACAAAAAGCTCGACATCATCTCTGCATTTCAAAGCTATGGCGAATTCATCTCTGGAAGTATTGATGATGATACACGACAGGAAATCGTTGAAAAATCATGTCCTGGTGCGGGTGCTTGTGGTGGTATGTACACTGCAAACACCATGGCCTCCGCAATCGAAGCAATGGGTATGTCCTTACCTTACAGTTCTTCAACACCTGCCGTTGATCCGGCCAAACTGGAAGAATGTTTTAATGCAGGACAAGCGATTAAACATTTACTGGAAGAAGATATTAAACCTCGCGATATTATGACGCGTGATGCATTTGAAAACGCCATGGTATTGATAACCGTACTTGGTGGATCAACTAATGCCGTATTACATTTATTGGCAATGGCTCGTGCTGTTGATGTTGAATTAACCATCGATGATTTTCAGGCGGTCAGTGATCGCATCCCATATCTTGCTGATCTAAAACCCAGCGGCAAATACGTCATGGAAGACCTGCACCTTATTGGTGGCATACCTGCCGTTATGAAGTTCTTGCTTGATAATGATTTGATTAACGGCGACTGCCTTACTGTTACCGGAAAAACAATCAAAGAAAACCTGGCTGATATACCGGGTCTTAAAGAAGGACAAGATCTTATTGCGCCACTCGATAAACCACTCAAACCAAGTGGACATCTTTGTATTCTGAAAGGCAACCTTGCCCCTGAAGGTGCGGTGGCAAAGATCACGGGTAAAGAAGGTGAAGTCTTTTCCGGGCCTGCCAAGGTTTACGATTCAGAAGAAAATATGTTGAAAGCATTAGAAGATAACAAAATTGAAAAAGGTAATGTCATCATCATCCGTTATGAAGGTCCAAAAGGTGGGCCAGGCATGCCGGAAATGCTGACACCGACTTCTGCAATCATGGGTGCAGGTTTGGGTAGCGATGTTGCCATGATTACAGATGGGCGTTTCTCTGGTGGTTCACATGGCTTTATTATTGGTCATGTTGTACCAGAGGCACAGGAAGGTGGCCCTATCGCTTTAGTAGAAAATGGCGACATCGTTACGATTAATGCTGAAACAAATGAGATCAAAGTTGATGTTTCTGATGAAGAGCTAACTTCACGTAAAGCAAACTGGACAATGCCTGCTTACAAGGCCAATCGAGGGACGCTTTATAAGTATATTAAGACTGTGAAGACTGCATCCGAGGGATGTGTTACTGACGATTGATCTCTGCCACAGAGAACACAGAGGATTAAACAATTTGACTGACTACGGCTGCCACTTCAACCGGACGGTCATTCAAGTGGCAGAATTATGCAATCCACCAAGGTATAATGAATCCAATGAATCCAAAGACGACCCTTATTTTATTTTCAAGCCTAATTCTAGCAGTCGGTTATTTAACCCATGTTCAGGCTGTGACCGATGCAGAACTGGAAGCGCTTGAAAAACAGATAGAGCAACAGGAGGCGAAAGATAAAAAACAGACCGAGTCAAAAGAGGAAAGAACAGCAAAAGAAAAACAAATGACTGTTGTTGCACCAGAATTGACTGTAAAAGAGCGCCTAAAAAGAGTTGAGTTGGCGAAAAATCGCAAACAAGAAATATGTAATAAGATAGTAGGAATATGGTCTGTGGAAATAGATGGTAGAACCCCATTTACCATTACAATTGCACCAAATGGTAATTTACAATCTAAGTGGTCAGTAATGAAAGGTTCAGGAAGGTGGGAATGTGATACTCCGTCAAGACGAGCCTTTAAATTGCAATATAAATTAGGTGCCTATGAATATTCTGAAAAACTAACTCTATCTAAAGATGGATCAATCATGCATGGCAGTGGTACCAAGACCAATCGATTTATTAATACAATCTATCCTACTAAAGTTATATATGTACGAAAATTATAGACAGTATAAATGTCCGCTTACGCTGAATTTTGTTGAAAAACTCACTTTATATTTTCATTTATTGAGCGAACATTCTTGATGTTCGAGAGGTGCTATCCAGTTTAATACTGGTTTTTGATTATTTATTATTCATTCAAATCATTTCTTATGTAAATCCGTTCATGTTGCTAATTCGATAGCCGCGTTTGACGGACCATGACCATACCATTTAGCCATTCGTCGTAAATTTTGGGCGGTTGCGGCTAGTAAGAACTCATCATGCGCACCGCTGAGTCCACGTAATCGAAGTCGGTCCAATTTAAGTATCCGCTTTAGATGTGCGAACAACATCTCGACTTTCTTTCGTTCTTTCATCGATTGCTGATACTCAGGTGTTTTAGCCAGGTCTCTTGCTCTATCGCGTGCGACTTCATGAACACTGCGTGCTATTTTGCGAGAAGGTGTATTAGGACAGCAACGATATTTATCAGGACAGTTCATGCAATCATAATGGCTCGTTCTATATAAGCGTGTGTTATCCACGGTAACTCGGCCTGTTGTCCTGAGTGTTTTACCCTGTGGACAACGATATTCATTCGCCTTGTCATCAAAGATAAAGCGAAAGGTATCGATATCACGAAACCGGCCATGCCGGTTCTTCGAGAACGTCGAATGGTCTGGCACCTGGTCATCCAGACTCAACCGACAGAACCAACGGTAGGCCAGATTCATATTCACTTCTTCATACAAACGACGCTCCGAACGGATCCCATAACAATAACCAATGAGTAACATCCGAATCATTAATTCCGGGTCAATCGAGGGCCGTCCCGTATGACTATAGAAAGGGGCCAGGTGGGCTCGCAGGGTGCTTAAATCAAGAACGCGATCAATCTAGCGTAATAAATGATCATCGGGAATATGATCGTCCAGATTAAAGTGATATAAAAATTGACCTTGCTGCTTTGGAGGGTCTCCCATCATCTGTTTGATCTCCTCATGGGGTTCATAAGATCAGATCAATCATGGAGAGGAGAGTTCCATGAGTTATTCAACTAAATTGGTCGATAGCAGATGTAATTTATTTCTGTGTATTCGAAAATTTGTTCCAGACATTTTCTCGGTAACTGCTCCCGGCGTTACTCTACTTCCTGCTTCCCTGAAGTCGTACCACCTGCGTCCTTGTAGGCATCCTTGTTTTCCTTGATATTTCCCTTTTTGCATCAACTCATCGATTGTTTGTATTTTTTGTAGTACTTGATGACTTTGTTGACGTAGCTTCGGGTTTCTTTGTAGGGCGGGATTTTGTTGCCGTATTTCTTAACCGTACCTTCACCGGCATTGTATGCGGCCAGTGCCAGTATTACATCGTTATTAAACAACTTTATCAGGTCACGAAGATAGCGCGAACCACCATAAATATTCTGTTTTGGATTTCGGCGGTTGCTTACCCCATAACGTTTCGCAGTCTCCGGCATGAGTTGCATCAAACCAACCGCACCTGCTCGCGAGATTGCATCCGGATTGTATGATGATTCTGCAGTGATCACAGCGTGCAGTAATGCATGAGGTAGTTTGTAAATCTTTGCGATACTTCTAATCGTTGGATCAAATTTTTTCTGATATTTTACCCAATTAAAATTCTTCGGTATCTTTTGTTCTTCCCAACCCTTCCAGGTTTTAACCAGTCTTTTATATCCACTATGCGGGGGTTTATCTGTAAGGATGACACGTCCATGTTTATCGACATACTTATATATGTCAGCCTGACTCGGTAGCGAAATAAGAGACAAAAGAGAAATGCAGATTAATGTAATTTTGATATTAAGCATCGATCTATAATTTCTTAAACTGATAATTGAGATATTATAGCTAACTTTATAACAAATAAAGGAATATTTGAATAATTATTAATGAATATAATGCTGCGATGACATCGTCCAGCATTATACCGAATCCACCTTTTACATGCTTGTCCGCTACCGAGATGGGCCAGGGTTTAAGAATATCGAAGCTTCTGAACAGGATAAAACCTGCCAATATCCACATCCAGTCCTTTGGCACCATAAACATAGTTATGAAATAGCCAACGATTTCATCCCAGACAATAGCCGGATGATCATGCGCATTCAGTACCTTGGCGGTATATCCACAAAGCCCTATACCAATAATAAAAGCCAAACCAGTGAAACCGAGATAAAGTTTCCAATCCAGCACTGGTAATAAGACAAATAACAATACACCAACCAGGGTACCCAGGGTCCCGGGCATTTTCGGTGAAAGCCCACTACCAAAACCAAGAGACAATAAATGTACTGGGTTTGATAATAACCTTGCCGGAACTTGCGGATTAACTGAATTGTCCATAGATAATCGATTCTTTACCAAAACTGCACTATAAATTTTTGTCTACCTTATAATACAAATGATATGCATACTATACTTTTAAGCCTGCTGCTATTGTCAATATCGTGTATAAATATCGCTGGTGAAGCGGATATATTATCTGCCAAAGTCGAACATACTGGGGGTAACTTTTATCGTTTTATAGTCACGGTAAAACATGAAGATGAAGGCTGGGAACATTATGCAAAGGCATGGGAGGTGTTAAGTCCAGACGGTAAAATATTAGGTGCACGAGTATTACGACATCCCCATATTAAAGAGCAACCATTTACACGTTCACTAACTGTAACTATCCCGGAAAATATTAATCAAGTGACCATTCGCGCATATGATTTAATTCACGAATTTGGTGGCAAAGAATTATCATTAAAAATCAATAAGGATGAATAAGATGTCATTAACAAAAACTTTTATCATTACATGCTCATTATTTTCACTATTAACACTCAATGCCGTTGCCGATAGCCATATTCTTGACTCGGCAATCAATGCTGAACACAGAAGTACCGCAAACAAGGCACGCGATATTTATCGTCATCCAAAGGAGACCCTGACATTTTTTGGCATGACACCCTCAATGCAAGTCCTTGAGATATTACCTGGGCGTGGCTGGTACACAGAAATACTTGCGCCCTATCTTGCTGAAGAAGGTCATCTCACCGTCGCAAGTTTTGGCGAAAACCATCCAACTGAATACCTGGCTAATTTACACAAAGAATTCATGAAAATGATGGCCGCAAAACCTGACGTCTATAGCAAGGTTGATGTCGTCCTGTTTAAGGAAGATAGCTATCTTAAAGCTATTCCCGACGCGTCTATGGATATGGTCGTGACATTCCGTAATACGCATAACTGGATCCGGTTTGGTGGTGTTGAAGATGCCTATCGCGCCTTTTATCATGTCCTGAAAAAAGGGGGAGTATTAGGTGTGGTTCAACACCGGGCAAATAAGGGCGGCAATGCCAGGGAAACCGCAGAAAAAGGCTATGTGCCGGAAAGTTATCTCATCAAGCTTGCCGAAAGCATGGGTTTTGAACTGGTAGATAAATCAGAAATCAATGCCAACCCCAAAGACACCAAGGATCATCCTGAAGGTGTTTGGACTCTTCCCCCTAGCTACCGTCTGAAAGAGGTCAATAAGGAAAAATATACGGCGATCGGTGAAAGTGACCGTATGACATTACGCTTTGTAAAACTGTGAACGAAATTAACCTGACAGCCAAGCTGTTCTTATTACTTGGCTCAGCCAATGCAATGCTCGCAGTTATACTGGGTGCCTTTGGTGCGCATGCGCTAAAGACACATCTTGATGAAACGTTGCTGAAGGTTTACCAAACCGGTGTTGAATATCATTTCTATCACGCACTGGGACTTATCCTTATTGGCGTCATCGCCATGAACATACCCGCGAATATCTGGCTTAAAAGTTCAGGCTGGATGATGTTTACCGGTATAATCCTGTTTAGTGGTAGCCTTTATATTCTAAGTATATTAAACCTGCGTTGGCTTGGAATGGTGACACCTTTTGGCGGCGTTATGTTTATTCTTGCATGGTTGAGCCTGTGCATCGCGATTTTTAAACAATGAGAACGTTAATGAGACTATTTCTTTTTCTACCATTAATAACATTTCTTCCATCTCTTACATATGCTGACAATCTTGATACACAGATCAATAAAGCCTGTCTTCGCCATGCAGTATCACTGGTGGCACGATTGAAATCAGAGATAGTTGGAGAGTTAAGTCAAAATCAATCTGATAAAGCACTAAAACTGGCTACTGAATCTTGCCAAGCCTATTTCAATAAAGAATTTAGTGAAAACCCAGAGACTGTAAGCAGTACAAAGAATAGTAATGAAGAAAACGATGATAACAGTGTAAAAGACTGGCTAACTGAAAAGGTTTTGAGCGATGACAACTCACGAAAGGCAGGCAACAAACGCTTGATGAAAAAACATTAATTATTATTAAATGTAAGCCAATACATGAACAACTATTGTTGTTTTTTGCATACCAGGGCATTCGTTTATCACGCATTGCCGTAATCAATAACAGGATTTTTTCAGTCAGGTTTTATATAACGGTTCCAGCTTCCCTGGTGATTCTGATGATTTATTATCATCAAACGATTGTGATTCAAAGCTTTTCAAAAAATCAATACCATTCCATTGGTCATTTATCTTGCTATATAAAAAACTGTTTAATTCATCGAGTTTAATAGTTAGTTCTTCATTACAATAAATTTTTAATGCGCTGATATTGGATACTTTATTATCTGGCCACTTGATATTTGCCCATTCCAGCAATGCTTGCTTGGCCGCAACTGGATCATTGTTTTTACATGCTTGTTTGATTTGTTTTAGATATCGCTTACTGGATAACTTAATCTCAGTCCTGGTGTCTGACACAGATACATTACGTTTACTTCTCCAGAAAAGTATTAAGGTTGCAAACCATAGTATTAATAAAACCAGGCTTACCCATTTCCAAAGTGAAACCACAGTATCAGAACCGATACTCTTAAAATTGATTTCATCTGCTATATCCGACTCTGTCTTAGTAATGTCAGTATTTTTCACTTCTTCTTTAATTGTATTATCGACCAATGTAGTAACTGTGTCTTCGACGTGAATCGTTCGTTCGGGTAATTCAGCGATCTCCATCTTATCTGTTTCTGTATTCCACCATGGGATCTTGATGGCTGGTAAAGTGTAGTCACCACCCTCTGTTGGAATAATGGCCATCTTGTCATGACGAATACCAATATATCCATTTGCGTTATTCGTCTCTTTAAATTCAGGCTGATCAGGATATTGTTTTAACTTTACAGGTAGATTGCTTTTAATAGAAGGCAACTGGCTTGCGGTCAATTCATTTCCTTTTAATGTTAATGTACGAGTAGTCGCTTCACCTTGCCGTAACTTACCAGGGTCTACTGACCATTGTTCCTGTATTGTTAATTGGCTTGCAGGTAACCAGGTATCGCCTGTAAATGAATCAGGGATTGGTTTTACATCTAGATTAATCTCTGTAGAACGTTTTACAATTGCTTTGGGTTGCGGGCCAAACGGATCTAAGTTGAAGATTCCTCCTCTACCTGTTTGTCCCTGGAAAATTAATGGTCCTATTTTTAACACACCACTACCCTGCGGAAAAATCACATATTGACGTTGTATAACAACATATCGTTTGCCATTGCGTTGTGTTTCAAAACTACCGTCCTCTCCAAGCTTATTAATTACTGCCTGACCACTACTAATTTCAGGCTCAGACAAACTTGCATTCGTTGTTGCAATGGCTCGATATAGTTTTACCGTATATATAACCTGTGCCTGTACATAAGGTGTTTTAGTATTAACTTCAACGTCAACAAAGACGTCATCTGTGTTATTGCCCTGGGTGGCAGGTGTACTGGCAACAACATTAATTGAACGAGGTTTGCTAACATCTTTGCCAAAGCGTATGGAAGGGATACTTAATGTGCCGGTTTTATTCGCTATAACAGTTAATATCCATTGTTGTGAATGACTTACTTTGCTATTGATTATTTGAGTATTACTACGACGACTACTGTTTAAAACCGTGAATGATTTATTTAGCGGACTAAAATCAGGTTCAGCATCAATTTTCTGATCACTTTCGAATATTATCTGAAATGATTCATCTACAACTACAGGGATACGGTCAACTTTAACCGTAATCTCTGCCATACAAAGTTGGCTGAATATTATAAGTAATACTGATATTACGTTTTTGTTAATCATATTCACTTACCAGTATTTTCCATTCGTTGAAGATTGTCTTTTTTGTTGCTGATATTGATATTTAAATTTTCGTCTTAATAGTCCGGATGGATCATCAGGTATACGACGCAACCATTGTTCAGTCGCTTGTTGTTCCTCGTCAAGTTCATTCATTGCTTGTTGGGTTGCTTGTTCCTGTTCTGGCTCTGCACTTGATTCTTCCCTGGCCTGTTCTTTCATTTGTTGTTCTGATTGTTGCTCAGGATCTTGTTTCTTCTCTGCCTGCTGTTGTTCAGTATTATCATTATTTTCCTGCTCTTCTTGTCCTTTTTGTTGTTCTGTTGACTGCTGCTGTTCAGATTTAGATTGTTCTTTTTCTTGTTGTTCTGAATCGGAACTGGACTGTTGTTGATTATCTGTTGATTGAGAATCCTGCTGCTGTTTTTGATCAGGATCCTGATTTGACTGTGATTGCTGTTGGTTTTGTTGCTGTTGTTGTTTCTCCAGTTCTTTTTCGATTAGTTCCTTATTAAATTTTGCATCTTCATGCTCCGGATCATTTTCCAGTACCTTATCATAGGCAGCAATCGCCTCTTCATAACGACCCTGCCTGGCCAGAGAATTGGCTTTATTATAAATACCTCGATCATCCTGATATCCTTTTAGAAGTTCTTCTGCTGCAACAAAATCACCAGCACGATATTTAGCAGCTGCCTTCCATTCATTATCCTGAAATAATTCAGAGGCAACATCAGCCTGTTCATTTTCCAGAGCACGCATCGCCTTCTGGTTATTATTTAGCCATAAGTCATTCCATTCAAACGCAATTGCATCATCAGGACTGTTTATCATTAAACAAATTAATAGTGCCAGATAGCCTCGACGAAAACCAAATGCAACAAACGGAATAATTAACAATACTAGCCACGGGCCAAATTCATGCCATTGATCAGTTTCAAATTGAGTCTCTGTTTCATTATTCGATTCAAGACCGCTGGTAAATAGATGATTAAGACGTTCAATATCGCCATCATTTATCCGGCTTGATTCATAATAACCACCACCTGAGCTTGCCAATTGCCGGAGTGTTTCCTGATTTAACCTAGGTATTACTATTGTCCCTGCCCTGTCTTTCAGGAAACCACCATCATTCAATCGTACAGGCGCACCTTCTTCAGTACCCAAAGCTAAAATAGAAACTTTATAGCCGCTTTTGTTTGCTTGACTAAAACTATTTTCAAATTTGGCATCGACTTCATCTGTAACCAGTAAGATATGACCTTTACTGATACCTGCCTGCTTTAATAGTTCAGTCGATTTTGTAATTGCTATAACGGTATTACTTCCAGGCGCTGGCATTATTTCAGGAGACAATGCTGATAGTTGGGAATTAATCGTTTTAATATCATCAGTCAATGGTGTGACAGTAAACGCATCACCAGCATAAACCAGTAAGGCAGTCTGGCCTTCTTTTCTGAGATTCAAAAGGTCAGCAATCTTGAATCGTGCTCGTGCCAGGCGGCTTGGCTTTATATCATCCGCATACATTGAATAGGATAAGTCGAGCGCAATAACCAGGGCTGATTGTTTTTGAAATACGGGATGCGGAAGCCTTTCCCAGGTTGGGCTGGGCTAAGAAATGACAACAAGATAAAACAACA
>CAYMPA010000065.1:0-15223 GCA_964392105.1 uncultured Enterobacteriaceae bacterium | reverse complement strand
TTACCCATTTACACCAACAGACAGAACAATGGCACTGACAATAAAAGCAACACCTCACCATATTGTAAAGCTTCTAAACAATGGAATTGCTCTACATAATAAAAACAGGTACGACAAAGCGGAAAAAGTATATCTAAACGTTCTGAAAAAGGCGCCGGATAATTTTGATGCCAACTATTTATTAGGGACCCTATATATACAAAAATCACAACATAATCAGGCAATTCCTTACTTAAAAAAGGCTATAGAACTAAATCCTGATTCCTCAATTTCCTACAACAATCTTGGAATTAGCCTGAAATACAATGATGAGTCCGAAACTGCCAAAACCTGTTTTGAAAAAGCGATCACTCTGGATAGCAATAATTCAGATGCCTACATTAACTTAGGTAGTATCTCCCATGAAAATGGGGATATAGATCAAGCTATTTCAATATTTAATTCTTCTATAAAAATCAATGATACAGACTCTGTACATTTTAAAATCGCCAATGCCTACAAAGACAAACTAGAACATGAACAGGCCATGCTTCATTTTAATAAAGCAATTGCCCTGAATCCTAATATGATCGAAGCACAAAACGGACTGGCAATGCTTTATCGCGACATAGGAAACCTTGAGCAGCACTATAGTATTTTAACTAAAACTATCAATATACCTGGAGACCAAACATTTACTCAGTGGCTCATGGGCTTATATCATTTATCTAAAGGAAACTATCTCAAGGGTTGGGATGGCTACAGTTACGGCCGGAAAACTAACCCACCTCTACGTGAACCAGTATTAGACAGTAACAAGGAATGGCATGGACAGGCACTAAGCAATAAATCTATTCTGATCTATGGTGAGCAAGGCATTGGCGATGTAGTAATGTTTCTTTCCTGTTTACCTGACTTGATTAATGATACTAAAGCTATTTACATTTGCTGTGATGAACGCTTATACCCGACAATTAATAATACCTACAGTAGTGTAAATACCATCAAAGCAGACAGCAAGGATTCTCTAAGAAGATTTATCAGTGATAACAATATAGATTATTGCGCTGCCGCTGGAGAACTACCTCATTTCCTCCGTAAAAAGCCCAGTGATTTCCCCAGCAGGGACCATTACCTATTACCAGATCTGGAAAAACAAAATATCTGGAAGAAGAGATTTATCAACCTAGGTAATAGGCCTATAATTGGATTGTCCTGGTTTGGAGGAAAATCATACTATGACAAGATAAATAGAAGCACCAAAATAACTGAATGGAATAAATTACTTCATAATCTAGACGCATCCTATATTAATCTACAATATGGCGATTGTGAAAATTCAATAGTTAATTTTAATTCAAACAACAGTGTCAAAATATGGGACTGGAAAGATAGCGATCCATTAAATGATCTTGATGACTTTATCGCTAAGATTTCCGCTCTTGACCTCGTTATTACTGTTGATAATTCTACAGCACATATTGCTGGTTCATTAGGCATACCAACTATTGTTATGCTGCCGCAAGTAGCTGACTGGCGCTGGTTAAATAATACTAGCACCACTCCCTGGTATAATTCTGTCAGGTTAATAAGAAAGCAGACTAAAGAAACATGGGAAACCTGCTTATATAACGCTAAATCTCTGGCTAACCAACAACTATCGATATCAAACAATGGAGCAATCGATCAAGAATATAAAAAATTATCGACTAACGGTGTAATGAAAGACAAAAAATATCATCTGGCTACTGATATTATTTACGAGAAAACGGGTAATAACTGTAAGAATATTATTCATCCATCATGCGCAGTTATAACACCAATTGGGCCTGGTCATACTGATATATTTAGCCAGTGCCAGCAATCAATTGCAAAGGCCTGTAGTGTAAGCCCGGGTATTTTTAAAAACATTATTCATATCCATATTGATGATTCAGAAGGAAATATTGGTAGATCTATGGCCAGAAATAAGGCTATTGAGTATGCCAGCAATAACAATATTGACTGGCTTTTTTTTCTTGATGCCGATGACCTGATGGCTCCTAATGCATTTGAAATTGTGTCTTTACTAGAAAATGACTTTGATGCTATTTGGGGGAAAATAACCTCTTTTGAACATAAAACCAATCAGGTCGATGACCGATCTGGTCAAATATCAGAGACAAAGAACATCCATGATATTGTTATTAATGACCCATATAACACTCTGCAGATGGGCCATTTTGTTAAAACCACAATCGCTGCCAGCAACTTATTTAATGTTGAAATGAATTGCGGAGAAGATTTCGACTATTATTTAAGGGTATGGAACAGGCACAGATGTATTAGGACTGAGGCATTGCTATTTATTAACAGACGTGGCTTACATTCTTCTGGACCTAAATCTGCTGACGCAAGACAATGGAGAAATAGTGTCGAAAAACAACTTAGCGAGTATTGTATCAACAACAATCTAGTGACGCAATTTGTATATAACAAAAAAAACAATATCTTTAGTATTTCTAACCCTTTTGACATCATTCAACGTCAACTAATGCATGGTGAGTATTTCGAACTTAAGGAGCTTGAATTCATCAAAGATTATATTGGCAATAAAGCTGTAATAGTGGAGGTTGGCGCTAATATTGGCAATCATATTATTTACTATTCTAACTTTATGAATCCAGAAAAGATTATTGCTATTGAACCTAACCCCGAGGCAATAAAACTACTAAAGATCAACCTTTCTCTCAATAACATAACTAATGTTGACATGAACTATATTGGCATTGGTGCTGGAAGTAAAAACGCCAGATACCGCATAGTCAATGTAGATAACAACCTGGGTGCTAGCCATCTAGTGGAAGATACAAAAGGTGATATCGAAGTAGCCTGTTTGGATAATATAATTGGTTTAAAAATTGATTTCATAAAGATTGATGTAGAAGAAATGGAAATTGATGTGTTAAAAGGCTGCAAAAACCTGTTGCTAAATTACCGACCTGCTGTATTAATCGAGGTTATGAATAAAAATAACCAGGAGTTTCAACTTATGATAAAAGAAATGGATTATAGAGTTACAAAGGAATTTAAATGTATTAATGCTATAAATTATTTTATAGAGGCAATAAATTAGTTACAGGTAATTAAACAATGATAAGCCCTGTATTCTCATATATGACTTTTGTGCTGACTCTAGACCAACCTGTTGTAAATTTAAATCACTAATAGCTTTAACATAATCAACATCTCTTATATCTGATAAGGTGGCTCTATTGTTAATAATATGTGTTTCATTGACGTCTTTTTGAGTTTCTACTAAATTTAATCGGACTCCAACACTTGATCTATAAGACAGCACATTTTCCATTGCTCGATCAACGTCATTCAGAAAATTATTAATATTATTATTCAATACCGTAGATTGTCCTGAGGAGGCACTAGGCGATTCAAATGATTTAATCAGGCTGTCAATAGTTTCAAATACATTTTGATTCTTACTTGGCGACACCATAAATGTATCACCAGCAATAGGTTTTCCTTTTATATTTGTGTTTATACCATTAAAAGTTATAGATCCACCCTCAATATATGATGATGACTGAACCAGACCACCGTTACCATCTCTAATTTCATAACTGGTATCACTAATAAAATTGATAGAATAATCATCCTTAATCCAAGTAGAACCATTTTCTAGAGCCCCCCCATCAATAACACCTGTACCTGAATTTAAGGTTGAAGCCGATGTGGAAAAACTACCATTGCCATTTTGAATCTCAAAAAATATATCACGCCCCGTATTCCCCATTGAGATAGTTCGTGATGGAGAAATCTGTACCATTCGATGACCGTCATCACCAGAATAAGAAAAACCACCGTTAGATTGCATGGAAAATGGTTGTTTCATTACCTGATAACCAGAATATATGTATTCTCCATTGGTATCACGAGTATTAGCAAGGGATAGCAATTCATCCAGTCGTTGCTTTAATTCTGTTGCCAGTAATTTTCGATCATTATCAGTTATGGAAGAATTATTACCTTGAATAGCCACCTCTCTGGAACGATTAAGTAACAGTGAAACGCTATTTAAAACACTATCTTCCAGTTGTAACCTGTTAAATGCCATATCTGAATTACGCTGAAATTGCTCTGTCGCTGAAATTGCCTGATCAATGTCGAGCCCCTTTGCTGAACCAATTGGATCATCAGAGGGTGAGATGATCTTCTTACCAGATGATATCTGCGTTTGGAGCTGACTTAACTTCGCCTGTTGATCTAGAATTCCATTCACAGCACGTAAATTTATTAAACTAGTCGAGACTCTCATCGATTTACCTCCGGAGTATACCGATTAAAGACTGAAACGTAGTATCTGCAACAGAAATTATTTGTGCTGATGCCTGATATAACTGTTGATATTTAATCAAATCTGCTGCTTCTTCATCAAGATTAACACCTGATTTTTCCTCACGAGCAGCAATGGCCTGATTTAATAGTCCTTCTTGCGCCTGTGAATTAATTTCTGCCTGTCGAGTTTTTGTCCCCACATCTACAACCATCTGGCCATAAAGTCCTTGATAACTCACCGATCCTCTTATAAGGGTATTTTCAAGTCGAAGACCAGCTAGACTCAACATGTTACTATTGTCACCAATACCATTAGTATTTGGTTCTATTGTAAAAATATCACCCACGTCTGCCGATCCTGAAATTGAAATATTTACCCCGTTAAATGAAATATCTGCACCATTTGTATATGTGCCATTAGCAACCAGAGTATTAGCACTGTTTCTAACTTCATAAGTTGTTGGAGATGCAAGGGTAATATTATATGTATCAGCGGTATACAACGTTGAATCAGTAACCTTGTAGGATGTTACTTTCGCTGAACCGATGTTATTTATGTCTGCCATGGCCCTGATTGGAGAGGCTGCTGCTATTTTCGCTGGATCAGTAATAGCCACAGCAATATCGGCAGCACCTGACCTTACCGGTTGAATCAGGAAGCGATCACCATCAGCAATAGTACCGCCGTTTAATGTATAGCGAACACCATCAACCACCTCATTTCCACCTGGAAAAGTAGTAAATGTATGAACAAAATTATCAGATTCACGCGTTAGAGAGTAGACAGAACCATTACGCCGTAGTGTGTAATTGCTATCTGTCAACGAATCAATATCTGTAATATTGGTGCTAATATTTGCTGGACTGAGAGTACTATTACTTCGTGCAGCTAATACTTTTGGTGTAATAGTGCTCAAATCGGCAAAAAAATTGGTCCCCATATCCCCATTCAAGTCTAGACCATTCTGATGTTGCTTATTAAAAGTCTCGCTCAAACCTGTTGCCAGTAGACCCAGTGAATTTTTCATGGTATCGGATAATTCGCTTCGATACTGTAAAAAACCACCTAGCTTTCCACCGGATAACTGTGAGGTGACATTAACAACGGAACTACCAAGTTCATAGCCAATGCTTGCTTTAGCAGGGTCAAATTGATCCTTCAATACAGAAAGTTTATTGGATTCATATCCTGCAACTACGGCCTGTCCATTCCCGACAAAGACATTAACACTACCATCATCCTGGTATACAGTTGTAATACCTATCTTATCACCCAAGGATTTGAGCAAAATGTCTCTTTGATCCAATACATCATTCGGCTCACCGCTACCCTGACTTCTCAGTTCGCCAATTTGTTTATTGACATTTGCTATTGAATTTGTAATGCCATTTATTTCCGCGACTACATTTCTTATATCACTGTTTACGGCTCTATCAATATCATCGATACGATTATTAAGATAGTGAAAACGACTAGCTAATGTTTCCGCTTCGCTTAACATAACCTGTCTTGCTGATGCCGATGAAGGATCATTTGCCAGATCCTGCGCCGCGTTAAAAAAACTTTGAAGTCCTGGTGTAAGACCAGCTTGCGGATCAGCAAGAATATTATCAACCTGGGATGCAAGAGAATAAAACTCAGAGAGTTGATTTAATGATGAACTACCAGTTCTAACCTGATCTACCAGAAACTGGTCATAAACCCGCTCTATTCCGGCTATCTTTACTCCTGTACCAACAAATGAAGAACCATAGGGAAAAGGATTTTGGGTAGTGAGATTAACTCGCTGGCGGGAATACCCTTCTGTATTGACATTGGCTATATTTTGGGAGGCAGTTGACAATGCCTTTTGACTTGCCAACAGTCCAGTTATACCTGTACCTAACATTCCTACAGCCATAAGTCGTCCTCGTAAGATAGCACTGGTAGAAAAAACGCTTCATCCAACAACTTGATCAAGCAGCATTTTACTCCCGGGGTAAAGATTCTGAACAGGAGAATCATTAAACAACTACCTTAGTGTTAACGGTAGCATAGGTTATTTCTTTAGCCTGACCATACATTTTAAGGCAACCCATACTTTATTATATTACTGATTTTATTAGAGTATTCTGGATCTGTTGCATACCCGGCACTATGTATAGCCTGTACAAATTTAATTGGGTTATCGCTATATTCGAATGCTGATTCATAGCGTTTGTTATTACTCAGATACCCAGCATAATCCTCGATACTTTGTTTATAGCTGGAATAACTCTTGAAGGCAGCGTTAATCGTAGAAGGCTCGTTATTAAAATATTCGGTAGTAGGTTTCGTAACTACATCTCCATCCCAGTTATGACCAGCCTTTATACCAAATAAATTATGACTACTAGCCCCATCTGCCTTTAAGGGTATCTGTTTTCCCCAACCAGTTTCCAGGGCGGCCTGAGCAAGCAGAACTGTGGCAGGAATTTTATATTGTTCTTCCACTTTACTAGCTAGTGGTTTAAGGTTATTTATAAATGACTGATTAGTTTGCGAAATATCCATATTCACTGCAGGATGCACCTGAGCTGCTACTGATTGGTAGGTATTACTGACTCCATGTAGTTGAGGTTTGGACACAACTGGATTTCGGCTTAGTTGTCGAATCATCATATCAGCCAGACCAATCCCCTTTTTACTGGAGAGATTATTAGCCAGCTGTTTATCAAACAGATCCTGATACATACGAGATTGATCATTATCAAATAATGAATCTTCAGAAAATTGTGTATCACGCATATTCTTTAACAATGTTTGAGTGAAAAGTGATTCAAACTGGCGCGCTACTTTTTCCAGGGCTTCATCAGGATTTTTACTAGCCTGACTCTTTAATCGGTTAATTTCACTAAAATCCGTATAAACACTAACGTCCTTGATACCATTATAAATCATCACTTATCCTCATTACTAAATAATAACCAGCTCGGCACGTAGTGCACCCGCCTCTTTTAAAGCCTCTAGAATGGCAACCAGGTCACTGGGTGCAGCACCTACCTGATTAACCGCCCTGACAATATCATTTAGAGCGACACCTGGTGAGAAGTTAAACATCCTGTTATTTTCTTCAGCTAGTGCCACATCACTCTCTGAAAGGACTACCGTATCACCACGGGAAAATACGCCGTTGGGCTGGCTTGCAGAATTATTTTCCTTAATTGTTACGGTTAAGCCACCATGTGCAACTGCCGCAGAGGAAATACGTACATTGTTACCTATAACTACAGTCCCGGTCCTTGAATTTACAATAACCTTGGCAGCAGTCTCACCAGGTATTAAGGTCAAATTTTCGATAAATGATAGATAGGATATCTTCTGATCACTGGCTGCTGGCGCTATAACATTTACAGATGCCCCATCTACAGGCCATGCAGAGCCTGTACCGACAGCGGTATTAATAGCATCCGATACACGTTTCGCCGTAGTAAAATCTGCCTTGTGCAAGTTCAGTATAATACTCCCTGTGTCACTCAACCTGGTTGGTGATGCCTTTTCTATAATGGCACCCGATGGTATCCTCCCAACACTGGGTACGTTTACAGTTATCCTAGAGCCATCACTCCCTCCAGCGGACAAACCTCCTACTAGTAGGCTACCCTGTGCGACAGCATAGACCTCACCATCGGGGCCCTTCAGTGGTGCCAGAAGTAAAGTACCTCCACGGAGACTCTTTGCATTACCCAGAGAAGATACAGTTACATCTATTGTTTGTCCGGGTTTAGCGAATGGTGGAAGTTCGGCATGTAAGGATACCGCAGCAATATTCTTTACCTGTGGATTAATATTATCTGGCACAGACACACCAAACTTTGATAACATTGACTTAAGACTCTGAACAGTAAAAGGTGTCTGACTTGTTTGATCACCAGTCCCATCTAGACCTACAACCAGCCCATATCCAATTAATTGATTATTTCTAACTCCAGATACAGATGCGAGATCCTTGATCCTTTCTGCCTGCACACCGGATGAGAAAATCCCAGTTACAAATATAAACGTGGCGAATAATATATAATTTCTTCTATTCATCAAAATGGCCACCATTTGCTATTAAAAAACCGTGTCAACCAGCCTGTCTCATTCACATTTGACACATCACCAGTACCACTATAAGCAATTTCTGCATTTGCAATTTTGGTAGAAACAACAGAATTATTCCCACTAATATCCTTAGGTCTAACAATGCCGGTGATATGTAGGTATTCATCACCACTGTTTATAGTGATGCGCTTTTTTCCACTGATTATTAAATTACCATTTGGTAATCGTTTAGTAACTATTGCAGTAATGGTTCCAGTCATCTGATTACTTTGTGCGCTATCACCTTCTCCAGAAAATGTCTTGCTCGATGTCAAGGATGCATCGAGCGTCCTGTTACTTCCACCTAGGGGTAGAAAACCAGGAAGACTCCCTGAAAAGGCAGAACCAAATAAAGTGGGATTTCCTACATCGAGAGCATTATCCTTCGATGTCGTCGTACTCGCTGACTTCGTAGCATTTGTCTGCTCTGTTAGCTGAATCGTAATTATATCGCCAATATTCCTCGCCTTATTGTCACTATACAGAGAGATACTTGAATTGTGATTATATAACGAACCATCACTTGCGCCCTGACTCTCATCAATTTCATCCAGCAGTTTAAGGTCAAAAACTGGCTGCATTGCTATTTTCTCACCCGTCGTTGTACAACCACTCATAAACAGAGTTAGAGAAATAATCAGTAAATTTATATATACCTTCATAATTACGCCCAGGTTACAAATTATTACTCACATACTGAAGCATTCTATCTGCTGTAGAAATCGCCTTCGAATTCATTTCATAGGCTCGTTGTGCCTCAATCATATTCACTAGTTCTTCAACAACGTTCACATTAGAGCTCTCGAGGGCCCCTTGTGAAACAAACCCGACCCCATTGAGACCAGGATTACTAATTCTCGGTGTACCACTAGATGCCGACTCCAAAAACAGATTTTGACCTATTGGTTGCAGTCCAGTTGGATTCACAAAATCAGCCAGCTGAATGGTTCCAATTTGAGTAGGCGTTGAATTGCCAGGCTGAATCACCGAAACAACACCATCAGTACCAATAGAAAGTGAGACGACATCCTCAGGAATAGAAATTGATGGTTGTATCTGATATCCATTACTCGTAACCAACTGACCCTGTTCATCACGATGAAAACTGCCATCACGACTATAGGCAAGACTGCCATCTGGCATAAGGATTTGAAAAAAACCCTTGCCCTGAATTTCCATATTGAGTGGGTTATCTGTCTGAATATGATTACCTTGTGAAAATAGTTTTTCAGTAGCAACCGTTTTTACACCAGTACCAATATTCAGTCCCGTAGGCAATCTCGTTTCCTGAGATGTCTGCGACCCTACCTGGCGTATATTTTGATAGAGTAAATCTTCAAATACAGCACGGGATTTTTTATAACCCGTAGTATTTACATTCGACAGATTATTTGAGATAACCGCCATTCTTTTTTGCTGCGCATCTAGCCCAGTCTTAGCAATCCATAATGCTTGTGTCATCTACCGCTCCTGATTATGTCATTCTGAGTAATTTTGCCGAAGAGTTATCATTTTCCTTGACAGTAGTCATAATCTTAACTTGTGCCTCAAATAATCTGGCGTTTGAAATCATCTTCACCATTTCATTAACACTTTCAACATTACTGGACTCCAGAAAACCTGATTTAATTCTTACCCTGGAATCCGCTGTTGGTAAGTCATTCTGGTCACGAACCCTGAAAAGCCCATCTGGACCCTTCTCAAGATTATTTATATCCGGGTTCACCAGCTTAATCCTGTCAACAACAGCCATGTTAACAATCTGCTGCCCACTGGGAAGCACGTTGATTGTGCCGTCACCACCAATATCTATCTTATCAGCAGGAGGAATAGCGACCGGCCCACCATCATTACCTAATACCTGATAACCAGCACCATTAATCAGTATTCCATTTTCTGTGATTCTTAATTCGCCAGCACGAGTATACGCCTCCCCACCATCAGTGGTCTGAACAGCAATAAATCCATCACCCTCAATTGCTACATCAAGATCCCTGCCAGTTTGAATTAAACTCCCTGATGAATAGTCGGACACTCGACCATTATCAATTACATTTACTCGGCTTTGATAACCGCTACCTGCAATAGGTGCTGCCATGAAGTTATCAAAGTCCTTTCTAAACCCAACAGTATTGGCATTTGCAAGATTATTTGCGTTCACAGCCTGTGAACGCATAATCTGTTTAGCGCCAGACATACCTATATAGAGAGCTCTATCCATTATTCACAATACCTGCATATTATCTAATGTTAATAATTGCCTGAGTTACTGTATCAGCTGATGAGATCACCTGTGCATTAGCCTGGAAATTACGTTGTGCTGTGATCATATTTACTAATTGCTCTGTCAGATCAACATTCGACCCTTCTAATGCACCCGACTGAACCAGTCCTAGGCTAGAGCTGCCAGGGGTTCCAACCAGTGCTGGCCCAGACTCAAAGGTTTCAGCCCATGAGACATCACCGCCCTGTTGCAAACCCTGGGTATTACTAAAATTAGCCAGTGCTACCTGTGCTAATGTTCTTGTTTGGCCATTAGTAAATCGCGCCAGGACAATACCGGTATCGCCAATATCAATTCCACTTAGACGTCCAGTCGAATAGCCATCCTGAGTCAGCGAATTGACATTAAACCCACCACCATATTGACTCAATGAACTATAATCCATTGATAGTGTTATCGCTGCAGAACCATTAGTCGGAGTAAATGAATTTGCCATCGTGTATGTAGATGGAGGTGCAACTGCACCGTTTATTGCCGATAAATCCCCAATACTATTAAACTGCAAAAGATCAGAGCCATTGGCCTGGGCACCATTAACCTGCGTCCCATCAACAAATGTATAAACCTCCCACTCATTTGGATTCGCCGTCTTTCGATAATAGGTTGTTGTCAAATGTGAATCACCTAAGCTGTCATAAATAGTCAAGGAAGTAGAATCGTTATAAGTAGAAGCATCATTGACGTCAAATATGCCCAGCGATGCAGGTGTTGTTTGCACAGAAGCATTTAGATTTAGACCATAACCTATAGTAGAACTTGCCTGAGGTGCGATATCAGAAGTATCAAGCTGTATGTCGCCTAACGCACCCGTTACATTACCCACATTATCTGCAAGAAATCCTGTTAAACGATTGTCCTGTGTATTTACAATATACCCGTCTCTATCAACACTAAATGAACCATTACGAGTATATATATTTGAACCACCATCACTCAGCCTGAAAAAACCCTGACCACTAATTGCAAGATCCAGATTATTATCAGTAAAGCCAATATTACCCTGTGAAAATTGCTGGGCTATATCACTAACCTGAACACCACTGCCAATTGTATTTGAGCCTGCGCCTAGGTTTGCTGCAGCATAGATATCTGAAAATTCAGTTCTCGATTTCTTAAATCCCGTGGTTGTTGCATTCGCAACATTATTACCAATAACACGCAACTCTGCTGATGACGCGTTTAACCCACTAAGTGCTGTTCTAAATGGCATGATTAACCCCTTTATTTATAGAATTTTTTTGACCTGACCCAGTGAAATCTCACTATTATTGGCCATATTAAGTTTTATACCCTGTAAGCCATCCCCAAGCGTAACGCTATCGATGCGCTCTTTTACCCAGGTTGTCTGTGCATAACTCTCACGACCATACTGTGCTTCAGCCTTCACAAAGTATTGCCCTTGCGGTGCACTCAAACCCTTATCTGTCAGACCATCCCAGGTAAATGGGATATTTCCCTGTACCTGAGGCCCCATATTTATACTCCGAACAATTTCTCCAGAAAGCGAAAAGATATCAACTTTTACACCATCAACGCTTGAGGCCAAATCAATAACACCTTCCATTGCTTCCCCCGCTGTATGATTGAGTGTCGCACCTTCAACCATTACATTTCTTCCAACTAGTGTAGATGCCTGCAGCGCCTGTCCTGAAAACATGACATCGGCAACTTTCTGAAAGGTATTTTGTAGTTCCTGTATTCCAGCTACTGAACTAAATTGTGAAATTTGATTAAAGAACTCACCGTTCTCCATAGGCTTCATAGGATCCTGGTTATTCAATTGCGTCGTCATTAACTTGAGAAAGTCACTCTGCCCAAGGGTGTCTTTTGATTCACTAGGTTGACTACGACTTAGGCCTAATGAGTCTATTAATGATTGATCGATTGGATTAATTGCCATAATGTTACCTTATTAATTATTCTATAAAGTCACTGACCAAGTTTTAATGTACTTAAATACATTTGCTTAGCTGTATTCATTATTTCTACATTATTCTGATACGAGCGAGATGCTGATATCATGTCTGCCATCTCTTCAACCAGATTTACATTGGTCATGTACACATAACCATCTTTGTCAGCAAGCGGATTGGATGGCTCATAGCGTTTCTGTACCGGAGCTTTGGATTCGACAATATCCGTTACTTTAACTCCACCGACACCTGGATTAGACCCAACGGAATCAGCCAGAATTGCTGAAAACACCGGGTGCTTTGCCTTGTAGACTTCTGCCTCACTACCAGCCACATTCTCGGCATTGGCCATATTGCTGGCAGTAGTATTGAGACGCATGGCCTGGGCGGACATTGCCGAACCAGAAATATTGAATATATTATTAAGCGACATCTACTACTCCCCTCTTATTGCAGCCATCAGGCCTTTAACCTTACCGCCGAGAAAACTCATACTTGCCTGATAGGCCATGGCATTCTTGGAAAACTCTGCTTTCTCTGTATCCATATCAACCGAATTACCATCAAGCGAGGCCTGTGTCTGATGGCGGAAATATAATTCATTTCCTAATTCAGAACGTGATGGATATGTAGGTTGTGAAGGCCCGGAATTTTGGCCCGTTGTTACCTGAGACGTTGAATTGATTTGTTTTAAAAGGTTATTGAAGTCTAGATCCCGGGCCTTGTAGCCAGGGGTATCAGCATTAGCAATATTGTTTGCTAAAATTTCACCACGATATGACCGCAATTGTGCTGCTTGCGCATGGATACCAAAGACTTTGTCTAAATTCATAATCCCATTCCTGAACTATTTCAAACTGCTGTAGAAATATTAGCAATATACATGCCAACTTTTACTGCTGAAATAGTCAGACTATCTGGATTATTAGTAGCTCGGAGTTATGAGAGAAAGTGTATGGTGGCAAGAATTTTCCTCAACCGCACAGGGATTGCCGCACATGGACTGGTTACTTGAGCTGGTAAAACATACCATTTTGATGACGTATTGCCTGCAGGTCACTGGAAAAGCTTAGCGCCGATTCCGTGCCACCGAGTACAAGATACCCACCAGGATTAAGTGATTGTGACAGGCGATTAATGATATCCTGTTTTAACGGCAACGAGAAATAAATCAACACATTGCGACAAAAAATCACGTCAAATTTACCAAAAGAACTAAAACTACTCTGTAGATTGACTTCTCGAAATTTGATATCACGTTTTAATCTGTTATCGACCTGCCACCCGGCACCATCGATACTAAAATATTGATCTTTACGTTTCACAGAAAGACCACGGGCCATCGAGAGGTTGTCAAAATATCCTTCTTTAGCCTGTTTCAGCATCGTTGGTGAAATATCCGTTGCCAGAATTTCTGCCACTAACTGAGGTCCACTCTGTCTATACTCTTCCAGAATCATGGCAATCGAATATGGCTCCTGCCCTGAAGAGCATGCAGAAGACCATAATCGAATGTGCTTGTTTCCCCTGGCAATCAGGTCAGGAAGGATTATTTCCGTCAGCGCAGTATAGGGAAAATTATCACGAAACCAGGACGTTTCATTGGTCGTCATGGCATCAATAGTATGTTCTCGCAACGTACTATTATTGCCCGATTTCAACTGTGCAACTAGACTACCCAGTGAATTATGACCATGCAGGCTTATTAAGTTCTTCAACCTGCTTTCAACCAGATATTGCTTACTCTCACCAAGGACGATGCCACACGAACTTTCGAGAAATGAACAAAAGTCCAGATATTCCTGTCGATCTATTTTTGATACGGTTGAATTTGCACCTATCATTCCTTAATCCTTGTTATTTTCAATACTTCCATATAAAGCAAGTTATATCATTTCTATAATAGCTTTTGTTAGCACATCTGCATCAAATTTAGGAATAAATTTATCCGCCCCTACCTTTTCCACCAAGGCCTCGTTAAAACCACCACTCAATGAACTATGTAAAATCACTTTAAGCCCTCTCAAGGCGTCTGATCGCCGAATATTGGTCACCAGTGTATAACCATCCATTGCAGGCATTTCAACATCCGATAAGACCAGCGCCAATCTGGAAAATTTTCCCCTGTCTGACTGAGCAAGATCTTCCAGGTATTCCAGAGCCTCATGCCCATTGGTACACTGAACATTCTCTATGCCCATTTTTTTCAACGGGCCACTGATCTGTTTTCTGGCGACCACCGAGTCATCGACCACCAGGACAAATTTTTCCTTAAACTCAACACTGGCGGCCTCTTTGGCGAGATCATCAGAGATCCCACAGGGAATTAAATTCATCTCTGCCATGACTTTTTCAACGTCAATAATTTCAACAAATTTATCATCTATACTGGCAACAGCTGTCATATAACAGCCTTCGCCTAACCCTTTTGGTGGCGGTTTAATATCTTCCCAATTCATATTTATAATGCGATTGACGCCTCGAACTCTAAACCCTTGAATACGTTGATTATATTCGGTGACAACCAGGAATCCTTCGTCATTCATTTGACGGCTCGACTTTCCTATGGCCATAGTAAGATCAATAACAGGCATGTTTACTCCACGAATA